>JAIWHJ010000200.1:0-4608 GCA_048629695.1 Promethearchaeota archaeon | reverse complement strand
CTTCATAAGCATTATTTTTTGCCGACAAAACGAATTGATGAGCACCTTTTTGCTTGGATGGATTAGCCGTAACATTGAAGTAGACGGTTTTTGATCCGTTTGCTTCTATTTGAATATCTTTTTTGCCTTGATCATTTTTCAGGGATAATGTCCCGCTGGAAAATTCAACTTTTAAATTTTGTCTCTGGCTGGTTTGGTTAAATATCTTCGCGCCCAGATAAAATTCGTCTCCCGGAACTATAAAACGCGGCTTCAATGGAACGACCATAATATCCTTGCGCGCGATAAAGTCCTGATAATCAACTCCCAGTTTTGTGTCTTTACTGATTCCGATTGATTCTATCTGCCAAGTGGTTAAATTATCAGGCAGAGTAAATTTTATTTCCGCTTGTCCGTTCTGATCCGTTCTAACGACTGCTTGCCATAAAGCGGTATCTTTGAAAATTCCTCTCTTCTTTTTCGCCAGATCTTCCGACTCCGCTCCGCCGCCGCCTTTAGTTCCTCCGGCAATATCAACTTCATAAAGAATATTTTCCAAATTACTGGAAGTTGAGATCGTCAAAGGAAATCCGCCGTAGAAAAATACGAGCGGATTTTTCTTTGGATTTCCCTTCAAAGCCAGAACGCTCAGATCCGCGACCGCCACGGAAAATTCCGTTTCTGCCGGATTGCCCGCGTAGTCTTTTGCCTCAAGATTCAGAACAACTTCTTCTCCCGGCAAATATGTTTTTTTGTCAGACTTTACCGAAATATCCAATTCCTTTCTCTCTGTGTCAACTTTAAATTGAACTTGTCCGAATTTAACTTCCGGATCTGAATCCGCGGAAAGCAAAATTACCGAAACATAAAAATTAGGAGTATAATCTGATAATACCTTAAACTTATAATCGTAAAGATTTTGATCAATATCAACGATCTCATATTTAAAAACTTTTCCTCTTTCAACACTGATCAACGCTTTCGCTTTTTTGTACGGAGATTTGATAATGATCTTCGCCTGATCGCCTATCTTCAAACTACTTTCATCAACAACTATTTCCAGCTCCGTATCATTTGTTCTTCTGACATCAACCTGCGCGTTTCCATAAACATAAATATTATAGCTGTTTGTGATTATATTTCCTTTGCTGTCTTTACTCGTTACTTTTAGTTCATATTCTCCCTCTTTGTCCAGAGAAAAGTCTCCGCTCCAATCTCCATTTTGGTTAGTGTTAATTATTTTTTCTTGAATCAATTCCAATTCTTTTTCCCATTTATAGTAATATCCGCCGTCAACTTCTTTTCTCTTGTTTTGAACCCATTTTATTTATCGTTTAATTTCAACCTGTTATAAGACCATTATGGACTGGGTGGACAAACTGAGCATAGGCGCCATAGCCGGCATAACCCTTATAACCATAGGAATGCTGACAAACCAGGCAATATTGAAAAATCAGCAGGGCAATGCCGGTGTGGAGGCCGGGGAGGAAAAGGCGGCCTATGCCCTGCGAATGGACCAGGACAAAAAGATATACAAGGAGGTTGCTTCCCGTAAGGACCAAGGGCTCTATGCGGAAGCCATGGCAGGATTGAATGATATCATGGAAACATATCCTGAGAATCCTTTGTCATACGTATACATGGCAGAGTTGTATCTTGAGCAGGGAAATCTAGGAGACAGCATCCGGAGTTATCGCCGGGCGGTTGAGATGGAACCTGACTATGTAGATGAAAGAACGCCCCTGTTTATCGGAACCAAGATCAAGAAACTCGTCACGGAAGGAAGAGAAAAATTCGGGCGGGAAAAGAGTCTGAAACCCAAAGACAAAGATGTAAGAAAGGTACTGAAAGATATCTACTATCTTCAAAGCAGACTGGCCGGAGGATGTGAGTAATTGAAAGTTCTCCGGAAGATAATGGACGCTTCCATTTTGACAGGCGCCCTGTTGGGGCTTGGCGGTGTTCTGCTGACCTATTTCGGCAATCCGGCGAACTCCGGAATCTGTGTTTCCTGTTTTGTGGAAAACATAGCCGGCGCGTTGCAGCTACATGATGATCTGCGCATGAGCTACATACGCCCGGAACTCCCGGGATTTATGCTGGGATCTTTTCTTATTGCTTTGCAAACCGGCAGGTTTCGAGTAAGAGGAGGATCCTCGCCTATTCTTCGCTTTTTTGCGGGTTTTTTTATCATAGTGGGCTGCGCTGTATTCATCGGCTGTCCCATTAAGATGATTCTGCGCCTTGCGGCCGGCGATTTGACTGCAATTGCAGCCGTGCTGGGACTCATGTTCGGTGTCTGGTTGGGTGTCAAGTATATCAAGGGAGGATTTGTCTTAGACCAACCCAAAGAGCTTCCCCGGATAAATGGTTTTGTGATGCCCCTGCTGGCCCTTATCCTTCTCCTTTTTCTGTTGCTTGACCCGGGATTTATCAAGGCAGGACAAAAAGGGCCGGCGGCCTGGCATGCCCCTATACTCGTATCGTTGCTGATCGGGCTTGCTATCGGGGCATCCGCCCAAAGGTCGGGACTGTGCATCACCGGGGGGATACGCAATTTCTTTCTCGCATCAGACAAGACATTGCTGAATGGAGTTCTCACCGCCTTTCTGGTTCCTCTGGCGGCAAGTCCCCTTTTGGGTCAGTTCACATGGGGGATGAACGCCCAGCCGGCGTCCCACCTGAATCATGGTTGGACATTTTTGGCCATGGCGCTGGTAGGGCTTGCCTCCATATTGATTGACGGATGCCCTTTCAGGCAGTTGATAAAAACAGGGGAAGGCGATATAGATGCCGGGATAACCACCCTCGGCATGTTTGCCGGCGGGGCCTTCACCTATACATGGGCGCTCAGGAGCACCTCTGCCGGCCCTACGTTTGAAGGAAAAATTGCAGTATTGACAGGCCTGATTTTTTCACTGTTGATTGCCTTGGCCTTTCGCAAGAGATGACTTGATTGTATAGGAATTTCCATTTTTTTGCCCAATTTTATTAATAGGTTAGAGACTATCAGCACAATGTAGGGGCGATCCTTGTGATCGCCCTAATCAGGGCGATCACAAGGATCGCCCCTACGAAGTGAAATCCGTGCGGAAGATTAGATCCCATAAAAAAAGGGGGTTGTGAGATGAAATGGTTTAGGAAAAAAAAGGATATCTTGCCTGAAGGTAAGACCGTGACAAAAGGGCTTTTGATATTTTCCGATACAAATACCGTCATGTGTGCCGAACAGATACTCAAAGAGGAAGGCTACGATATCAGGGTCGTCTGTCCTCCTGCGCAGTATAGAACAGGCTGCGACCTCTGCGTGGAATTTTCCCTTGTTGAAGAACCGGGCATCATCAGGTTATTGGAAAAGCTGGGGTCGGCACCCATAGATGCATTCCCTGAGTCTTCAAAGGGATTGAGACCCCAGAAGCTTTGCAGGATAAAAGACTTTGGCCGATACATCATGGTCAGAGCAGCCAACATGAAGATTACCGTGGACAAGAAAAGCCTGCAAATTGTGAACATATCCGGCGGCGGCTGCCCGGATGTGCCATACCTCGCCTACGAGATGGTGGGAAAATCCGTTTCAAAAGCGCCCAAGCCGTCCGTTATAGGCCATACACTTTGTGCCTATGCCTTAAACACGGCACACAAAAAACTGATAGGGTTATTGGAGATCAAGGATGCTTCTTTTGACGGGAACTATTCCGGTTAGCGGTCTGTCTCTTGCGGTTGGCAAAATCGAGCTTACCGAAAATGATGTTATCGTAGACAGTCAATGCCTTGACATAAATCGGGGCACCGCATCCATGATTTCCGCCGCCTGCACCGTGTGTCGGGAATACGGGTTGGAAAATCCGGTCGGAATGATTGCCGGGGATACAGGCGCGGGCAACGGGAGCGCGGAAATCTATGACTATCTCGCTGAAAATCTCCACGGGATGGACGTTCGCGTACTGACCACGCACTATATCATGCCCGACATCAAGAGAAACAAGAAGGTCTTGGAAAAGATAGATTCGATGAAAAAAAGGCCGGTACTGATCGCTGATGCCGGCGGCATGTATGTAGCCAAGGCCGGCGGCGACGGCAGCCGCTACGACGTGTTTACCCCTGATCTCGGAGAGTTGGCCTTTCTGGCTGATGAAGAGGCCGTCCATCCCACGTACACGCGCGGGTTCATAAGCCACATGGAAGATGATGTGCCGGAATTGATCAGCAGGGCCTTTAAGTCAAAAAACATTGCCCGTACCATGTTCGTAAAAGGGAAGGTCGACTATATCTGTCAGGATGGAGAGATCATCGAGACGATTGATCAACCGAATATAGAGGCCATGGAGCCGGTTGGTGGAACCGGGGACATAATTACCGGCGTAATCAGTGGATTGATCTATGCCGGGAAATCCCCTGTCGATGCCTGCCGGATCGCCGGCAGGGTGAACAGGAAGGCGGGAGAACTCGCCCGGCCAACGCCGGCCACCCAGGTCAAAGAGATAATAGTATGCATCCCGGCCGCTTTGAAAGAAGTGCTCAAACAAGGATAGTAAATATTCGGCAGCACTCCACAGGAAGGCGATCAGGCTGCCCAGCATACCAAAGTATCGAAGTCTGCGCTTATCTGCTGATCAGCCTGCTCACCTC
>JAIWHJ010000199.1:0-4619 GCA_048629695.1 Promethearchaeota archaeon | reverse complement strand
GGCAGGATCGCGCCGCGATCCTTTATCGACACGCTGAACATCCTGGATTGACCGTTGTTGGAGATCACCAGTTCATCGCCAATTGTGGAAGACAATAAATTAGTGGGCGCTCTGCCCTTTCCCTTTGCCGGTTCTTTTCCGATCATCGGATAACGGTCATCCTCACAATTGTAAATGACTCGCCCTTTATCCATGTCAAACCAGTTGCCGGCGACAATGCCGTTGTACGCAGGGTACGTGCCTGTGAACAGCGCTGCATGGCCGATGGGCGTTCTGTATCGGCATGTTGAAAGTGAGCGTTTATGTAATGGGTTCCCTTCTCCATAAGATATCGGAACCCGCCTTCTCCCAATCGATCTTTATAACGCATGGGAAAATCGCCACGCATCTGGTCAATCGTGATCTGAAGTATAAGCTTGGGCTTTCCGGAAGCCGTTCCCGCAACCGCCCAAGCTGAAAACACAAGCACCAAGAGCGTGATCATTACAACGGGGAATAATCTTGCTTTCATAAGTTTTCCATCCTTTACTTTGGTTGCCTGCCGGAGAATGTTCTTTCATAGTCTATGCTGTTCTTGGCTAAAAAAACGCTTCCGGCTGGACAATGGTTCTGAAATACAAAGCCGGTGACAAATTTATTTTTACTTGACGACTTAGTCCAATTGTTTGGATTCGCGGGTGATTTTATTAATGTTACGGACTTTTGTTTCTGCGGCCTAATTCCCCTTTCCCATAGGTTCCATGGTCACCAGCTCGCCCGCCTTGACCAAAAGGTATTTGGACATGCCGACTGACGGCGGAACGGCCATTGACTCTTCCGGTCGGACACGATAAAGGTCTTGAAGCCGTTGGCACGCAGATAGTCGAGCAGTTCGAGCATCGGATGAAAGACCATATCCGTGTTGAGGCGGCCCGTTTTAGGATGTTTTGCCGTGTCAAGCCAATCTTTTACAATCTGCGCAAAAATTTGTTGCGTCGAGCAAAAGAGTATCAAGAGAAATGTCTTCAATTTCTATAACACGCTTTACAATTTCCTTTTCTATTTTTGGGATTGCTGAAACCGGCAATTCATCCATTTGATCCCAAAAATGCTGGCTATCCATCTTTGCGCATGAAACTCGTAGAAGATACTCAAGACTGGTGGTTTTTGCCCAAGTGTAAAATTCTCTATTGCTGCAAGGATGACAAACTTTTTCAATAGCTCTTAGTGTAAGTGACCCACCAACTGTCAACCCATCACGGAGCTGTTTTCCATTTTTTTTATTTTTGGGTACGTACTCATTAATAATATCAATAACTCCGATATCATCAGCTACCCGTAACAAGGCAGCAACCGCACCGTGTGAGAAAGATTTGCATTTAATATTTTTACAGATACCTCCCTGCAGACGTTTAAGAATATCATCGGCCTTTCCCAAGTAGAGCAAAGGGATTGGTCGTGGTTTGCCGTTAACTCTTCTCGATTCAACAATGTACCAGTATTTATGTCCGCCAGAAATCCGATGCTGCAGTGAAGCCACTTGTTGTATACGTCTCCATTATAAAGTTATTTCAATGCCTATTATTTAGGACTTTAGAGCCCTTTTGTCAAGTCATTATTTTATTGTATACATTTTTAATACAAAATGAAACTTCATTAAACCATTGAATATCAGTCACTTGCGGTTAAATTATTTTTGGATTTTATGTTGATCGTAATAAACTTAGGCTAGTTATGCCGCAGCGCACGGCGCCAAAGAGCTTGGCCGCGCTCTTGATGGCCAAGACAGCCTCTTGTTTTGAGTTAAACTGGTGCCGTGTCGGGGCAAGCATCTCCTGCTTCCAGGAGAGGACGCCGGAATCCCTTGATTCTTGAGAGTTTCATGCGATACGGCTTGCCATCATGTGTTTCTATGGCTGCCATAAAAATTGAATTTTATTCTTTGCCATGCTGATACCTCCTATTTTCAAGGGGTTACTCTTTATGCCTATACTATAAGCATGGCTGTAAATGAGTGGTAATCAAGTTAACTTAAGCCATCTTACAATCCCCTCGCCTTAAGTTAAGCCATTGATTTTACTCGTTAACTCAGCATAGGGAATTTTCCAATTCCGACTGCAGCCCAAAAATTGCCATGACGGACTTTTACTTGGCAATATCCATCTTTCTCTTTTCAAGATAGAGCATACGAATGAGATCATACTCAAAAGGCGAACCTGACTGATAGTAGCGAAACCCTATGAGATGTCTGGCATCTATAGATTCCAAGACATCGATGCCTAACCGCACCTTGGACTTGTTATCCACATCATCAAGGGCCCAATCCAGCACAACGCTACGCACTGCCGCATCAACCACAAGACCAGTGGTATCACGCAGGGTGGATGGTCCCATAACCGGCAACACAAGGTAAGGTCCTGCTCCAACGCCGTAATGGCCCAGAGTCTGGCCGAAGTCTTCTTTATGCCTTGGCATCCCCCACTTAGTAGCCGGGTCATACATGCCCACCAGACCAACGGTGGAATTGACCAGGAAACGTCCTGTGGTAATGGCGGTTGCCTTTCCCTTCAACTGCAGCAGGTTGTTGGTAAAATTTCCCAGCTCTCCAAAATTTTTAAAAATACCGGAGATACGGTCCTCAACATAATCCGGCAAAACCCATTCATAGGCGCCGACAACAGGCAGGAACACATACTTATCAAAGTAGTAGTTGAACACATACATATTCCGGTTAAAGCCTTCCCAGGGGTCATAGGCATCGATGGGGTAGACGATATCACTCCGGACAAATTCGCTCACCGGTTTTTTTGCCGGAATAATTGCCAACCCCTCTTCCTGGTGGGCTGCCCGCTTTGCTCCACAGCCACTTAAAAGGGCAAGGAGAAGGCCAAGCACCAAGATATTTCTCATGGAATTCATTTTCTGTATTTTCATCGCCCTTATCCCCTATTCGCTTTTAAAAAAATCGATCATATGGGCCACGTTGTCTTTATAGGCCATGTTGCCGCAATGGCCTCCACGGGGATAAATTTTTGCCCTTGACCCAAAAACCTGTTTGAAATACTCAACATCACCATCTGCCAGAATAAAATCATCCACATTTGTCACAAGGCCAATTTTATCACTCTTTTTTAAATAGCCTTCAATGGCACGCAGGCTGCTTCTGTCAACAAACTCACGCAAGGACAAACCTGGCTCCTTGGCTTTAAAAGCAGGATAGAGAATATTTTCAACATACTCGCCAAAACCACCTCCCCTGAACACGACTTTACTATAATCCGTCAAGGAATCAGTGCGGGATAATTTCAGATTCTTTGGTACGATGTAGCCGCTGTTTGTCATGACATCGGAGGTAAAGAGCAGATTGGCCAGGAAAATACGGAATGAAAAGCCGATTACTGCCTTTCCTTCCTCAGGGCCGGGCAGAATCTCATCATAGGCTTTATAAAAAAATCCGTAGGAAAGATCGACAAAATCACCCTGCACATAGGACTCAGTAATGTTTCTCATCAGCTTCGTATAAAAATCATTAAAATGATCCATCCCGCCGGGAATATTTTCCACCAGCATCTTATCCATCTTGATGGCGGAATCATAAATGTTCAGGGCAGGATTGATCATCAGTACTTTTTTGAAATTAAAGACCTTTCTCTCCTCGTCCAATTTCGCCACAAAGGCTGCCTGGGAGCCGCCGAGGCTGTAGCCGGTGAGATAAAAATCTCCAATCAGCTCCTTCTTCTTGCTCCGCTGCAACATTTTTTCCATGACATTGTACAGATCTTCAGCATCGGAACTAATATCACCCGGCATCCCGGAGCTGGAAGCAGAGACAATAAAATTCGGATGGGTGGGAGAACTCAGGGCCACAACATGAAAACCGGCCTGAAAAAAAGCCTTTTGCATCATTTTCATCTTAGCGGAATCATAGCCTGCGCCGGTCCCGGCAATCAAAAACATAACAGGAGCCTGTTCCTTATGGTAGGCAAGGGCATACCGCAGCTTCTCGTTGTACCAGAACACCTCAGGTACGTCCCGATCCGGAAAAACATCAAAGGCTTGATATTGCTTGACCCTGATTTTTTTCGGCAATATCGCCATATCCTCTTTCGGTGTCGATAAAATTGTCGCCTCAATCGGATCACTTATCGGGTAATCATAGGATGCGGCTTGCCCGATACAAACAGTTGCAAAAAGCAAACTGCACGCCAGCAGAACATGCTGCAACTTCTTTTTCATCTTCACTTTTCTCTCCTCTTAATTATTTTTTGGCCTGAAAAAGCAGCCACTTTTTATTAACGGCAATCATGTTGCCGTAATTAACGAAACTACAGAGTTTGCAAGTTTCGGAGCTTTGTCATCATTTTTCAGGTGAACTTCTAATATAATCTTTTAAGATTGTATATTTGGATGAATAGTAAAATTTTTTTTAAGTCAAGTAAATAGCTGCACGATAACTGTTAGGTAACCGTTACATCATCTGTCCAGAATTTGGGGTACATTATATCGCCCTTAATCCAATTCCCATTTGTCCGGGTTGTTGATGATGTATTCCCGTATGTGATGCAATTCGTTTTCAAATAACGTAGGGGCAAACCCCCTGTGGTTGCCCTTTCCCCTGTGGTTGCATATTGTCAGGGCAG
>JAIWHJ010000198.1:0-4623 GCA_048629695.1 Promethearchaeota archaeon | reverse complement strand
TGTTAAGACCGGGTTGCGATGCGCATCAGGGGACTGGATCGTGATGATGGATGCGGATGGACAACATGATCCAGCCGATATTGCCAGGTTGCTGGAACATAAAGACAAGTATGATATGGTGGTCGGAGCCAGGACAAAGGCATCAATAATATCATGGCACCGTAATTTAGCCAACTGGCTATACAACAGACTTGCATCCTATGTATGCAAGTTCAAAATCAAAGACCTGACATCCGGATTCCGTCTGCTGAAAACGGAAACCGCGCGAAAATATATTTATATGCTTCCAAATACATTTTCCTATCCCTCAACATTGACTCTTGCCTATCTTCGTAACGGCAGAACCATTAAATATGTCTCGATCAAAACCAGGGCCAGAAAAGGAAAGGGAAAGAGCAAAATCAAGCTGATTGAAGACGGGAGCCGATTTTTCATTATTATTGTTAAAATTGCCACGCTGTTTTCGCCCCTAAGGGTCTTTCTCCCTGTCAGTTTTCTGCTTTTTTCAACCGGGATCGCATACTACGTATTCACTTTCCTTACTTATCACCGATTTTCGAACATGTCCCTTTTCCTGCTAATGAACTCTGTCATCATCTTCATGATGGGCCTGGTTTCAGAACAGATATCCCAGATGCGAAACGACCGGATTGAAAAATAGAGAATGACAGAGTTAATTCCACAGGAAGAGCAGTTGATCAGGGATTTTAACAATCGGCTTTCAAAAAAGGTCGAGATAGATCTCCTGCTGACAGATGATGAACAGAGTGAAAAAATAAATGAATTTTGCGACACACTTGAGCGTCTTGCTTTGGCAATCAAAGTCAACAGGTCAAAGATCAAGGATGATCAGCTCCCTGGAATTCAGGTAAGCAAAAGGCTTTGTTTCCATGCCGTACCGTTCGGAACTCAACTTGAACCCTTTCTTGAGGCCCTGGAATATCTTGACGCAAAGCCGGTTGATATTCCTGATCCGGTAAGATCAAGGCTTGACCGAACCAGGACTCCGGCTCTTTTGAAACTCTACATTGCCCGGCAGTGTCCTTACTGTCCTGTCATGGCCCGTCAGATGATTCCTCTGACATTTGCAAATAAATTCGTTGATCTTACTGTAACGGACGGTACCCTGTTTCCGGATCTTGCAAAATCCGACAGGATCATGTCCGCGCCGACTCTTCTTTTTAACGAGAATGTAAGGTGGACCGGGCTGACACCGCTTGCAGACATTGTGGATATAATTTCAAATCTTGATCCGTCCGGGTTAAGCGCATCGGCCCTTGAAGGGATTTTAAAGGAGGGAAACGCCCCGGATGTCGCCCGGATGATGATTGAAAGCGGAAAAGTGTTCCCAGGTATTATAGATCTTCTGGCACACGGGAAATGGCCTGCCCGTCTGGGTGCGATTGTTGCAATCGAGTATGTGTCCGAGGAAGACATTGAACTCGCTGCCCAATGTGTTGATCCCCTTTTAAAATATCTGCCGTCCATGGATGACACATCTGTGGGCGATATCCTCTATATCTTCGGCATGGTAGGCAAGCCTGATGTGATTCCCGAATTGAAATCAATTTTAAGGGGCAGGAACAGCACGGAATTAAGAGAAGCCTTTCAGGAGGCAGCGGAAAATATCAGGGGGAGAAGGGAGAGGAATGACGAGTGATGAGTGACGAGTGAAGGGTGCCTTGTTCCGACGCTCCTGCCTGGGAATGCATATATAATAGTTCCAACTAAGGGTTTATGAATAGATTTGTTTACGCCGACCTTATCAGGGAGTCTGTACGGAAACATAATAACCTTGATTTTCTGCACATAAAGCGGCAAGGAAAATACCGCACATGGACGTTCAGGGAATTTCACAAGGATCTGAACAGGACTGTTTCCGCCCTTATCAACGCAGGATTCTTGAAAGGGGATAACGGTATTGTCATAGGCGAGAATACGCCTGAGTGGCTGATCAGTTACCACGCTCTCATGTTTGCAGGAGGATGCGCCGTGCCTGTGGACCCGAACCTGCCCGGCGCTGATATCAGGGAGATAGTCAGGCTGACTGACCCCAGGGTAATCTTCTGTTCCAAGGTGTACCAAAATCTGTTCACAGAGATCCAAAAAGAGAGATCAGGTATTCAAAAAATCGTCCTGATAGGCGTTGACTGCGGAACAGAGGATAAGGATGACTTTTATGAATTCATTGAATCCGGAGACGCGGGCAGGGACGCACTTGAGGCACAACAATTTGAACCTGATGACCCGGTCGCGATTGTCTTTACATCCGGGACAACAGGAAAGGCCAAAGGGGTTGTGCTTGTTCAGAAAAATTTTACCGCAGCCCCGTGTCACGGCGTTCCGAGAATGAAGGTGACCAGCGACGACACCATGCTTGCCGTCCTTCCCCTCCACCATGTCTTCGGCTTTGCAACATGCGTAGCCGTCCCGATAGTAAAGGGGCTGGACGTGGTTTTCATCCCTATAATCAAGGGTTCGCTCATCATTGAAGGAATGGTTGAAAAAAAGGTCTCAATACTTCCTGCCGTGCCCAGGATGGTTGAGCTTTTCTACAATAATATCGAACGTAAGGTCTTAAAAAAGGGATTTTGGGTCGGATTTATTTTTAAGAGGCTCAGAGGTATTTCAAAGATCCTGGGTCCTGTCTTTGGAAAGGGTTTCAGAAAAAAGCTTTTTTCAAGCGTCCATGAGGGATTCGGCGGCAACCTGGATCTGATGATATCAGGCGGCTCATCTCTAAAGAAAAAATATTTCAACGGTTTCAAGGAGATGGGGTTTACCATTGTAGAAGGCTACGGTCTGACCGAGACCTTCGGCCCCATAACCATCTGCCCCTATGACGACATAAGGCTTGGCTCTGTTGGGCCTGTGCTTGAAGATAATGAAATAAAAATTGAAAATCCCGGCCGGGATGGGATAGGAGAGGTGTTGTTAAGAGGCGTAAGTGTTTTTCCGCGCTTTTACAACAATCCCGAGGCAACCAGGCAGGTGTTTGATTCAGATGGCTGGTATCATACCGGAGATCTGGGCAGGGTTACGGATGACGGCTTTCTCTTTATTACCGGCAGGGAAAAAGATTTGATTGTGCTCGATTCCGGCAAGAATATCCACCCGGATGAACTTGAGCAATATTATCTTACTTCACCTGTAATTGAAGAGATCGGAATATTCGGCATCAACCGGGATGGAAAGGAGATCGTAGCGGCAGCGGCAGTGCCGTCGACCCGGATCCGGAAAATGCAATCCCATGAGAATGCGCGGGAAATAGTCAAAAGCGAACTCTTGAGAATGGGAAAAAAACTGCCGCCTTACAAAAGGATCAGTAGTCTTGTTGTTGTCTTTGAGCCGCTTTTAAGAACAACTACCGGAAAGATAAAGAAACCGCAGCTTAAAAAGCTATTCAAGTCAATTAAAAGATCTCCCGGCCATTCACCCTGTGCCGAGATCAGTCTTACGGTCAGGGAACAGGAACTTGCAGACACAAAAGAATATCAGATCGTGATTGACATCATAAAAGGATTGTCAGCCGGGGCGGAGACCCCTGAGATTAATCCGAGGACCCATCTTCAGTTTGACCTGGGCCTTGATTCATTGAAATTTATTGAGTGTATGAGCCTGATGGAAAGCGGGTTCAGGCTCGCGATCCCGCAGGAATCATTGCAGCGGGTTGAGACAGTGGGCCATGTTGTGGAGATGATAAGAGAGATAAAGGCTTTATCCCCGGACATGGGACAGGAACCAGGGACCGATCTTGCGGCAAGGCTTGCCCGGGAATCTGCCGCAGATTGCAAGATAAGGGACAAAGGAGGCCTGTTCCTGCGATTATGCTGTCTGCTCACATATCTGCCCGGCAGGATATTGTGGGGTCTTAAGGTCTTGGGAACAGAGAATCTTGCCTGACAGAGCTGTGATTTTTATTGCAAATCACGCGAGTAACATTGATCCGATCTGGATATTCGGGTCCCTTCCTTGGAATATTCGCAGAAAAACCTTTATACTCGGCAAAGCGGAACTGCTTCAATATCCCATTTTGTCATTTTTTCTGCGCAGGCTTAATATGATTGCCGTGGAACGGTCGGGAAATGTCATGAGCGCAATAAATAGAGCCAAAGACATGCTGAACAAAGGGAACAATCTCCTGATATTTCCGGAAGGAACCCGGACCAGAACCGGCAAAATGGGTAATTTCAGAACCGGGGCGGCCCGGCTCATGAAGGAAACAGGCGCAACAGTAATCCCGATCAGAATAAGGGGGAGTTATGAAATCTATCCACAGGGAAAATTCCCCAAAATTACCAAACCAGGAAAATTCAGCCCATCAGTACGTTTTGGGAAATCTTTGACCATGAAAGATTTTTCAGGCAAAGACAGGGAAAAAATTGATTACGCCCTTGATGTGGACAAAATAACCATTCGGTTCAAAGAGATCATCTCTAAAATGTAATCAACCCCAATTTCTCGCACCTTCCGATAAAAAACCAAAATCATTCACACTGGAATTGTCAAACTTTTCGGGTCTCTCGGGCAGAGCCCGAGGTTTAATTAAGGAAAATTATTTCGTCCCCGTCCCTTATTATCAAGTACTCTACGAATCGTAAGTGAAAGATCATTCAGCAATAC
>JAIWHJ010000197.1:0-4643 GCA_048629695.1 Promethearchaeota archaeon | reverse complement strand
GGAAGATAGAGCACATACATCAAAAATCAAAATAAATTGTCAATAATCAATTGTGAATAACTAACTGATAATTAACGACATATTTATTTGTGGGTAAAGGGCCGGGCAAGCCTGTTCTCATTTTTCTGATACTAGCGATTTTTTTACACATTTCTTGCCGGGATCAGCCATTCATCATAGGATTTTAGAAAATCCGTCCAGAGAGCATGTTTCATTCGGGGCGCCACGGGATTTTCTGAATTCAGCATGGATTCATCAATTGCCCGGTTTACCAGGGGCAGGATGAAAGGGCTGATTCTGGGATGCTTGGCAACAGTTTTCTTTATCCGGCCCATCATATGTTCAGTTGCAGGAGAATCGTGCCGGCGTGTGACAGGATTTGATTCGTGCGGTCCGTGTGCTGATTCCGGAGTCTTGTCAAGGAACTCCCTGATTTGTTCCCACTGGGCCTTCAGCAGGCTCGCATACTGCATGGCGTCATCGTCCCTGGCAGCCTTTTTCAGATCATCTAACCGGCTGATAGCGTCTGAGTCGGCAGCGGGCATGGAATGAAACTCGGTGAGCCGGCTGGACACAACGGCCGTGTGGCTGAATGTGGCGGAAAGCTGAGCCAGAGAACCCATATCACCAATGTTTGCCGCACCCTGGATCGCCTCATCCATGCGCCCGTGAAAAAAGTCGTCTGCAATCATGGTAAGGTCATCCATTAAACCCTTGATATCAGCAAGTTCCTCTTCGTTAATGTCTCCCTGAACCGATACCTGAAATTTGTCAAAGACAAGCTGGGAGACGACAAAACTCTCCTTTGACATGCCGGGTGAGCTGATTTTTTCCGTTGATAATGCGTGAGCCCGTACGCCGACTACCGACAGGACGACAACATCTCCCTCGTCGGTCAAGATCGTGATGTCGGCGCTCTTTCTATCCGCAGAGGTCTGCTGGTATGATTCGCTCATTTTTTCAAGCGGCAGGGGGTTGGGGTGATTGTATCTGCTGAAAGGTTGCGGTTGGTTCAGGATTGGAGCGGTCATTGGAAATCCTCCTTAAAATTACGCGGTCGTCCCTATCCATCAGGGTAGTTGAACCGGAATATTCCGGTTGATAAACGATTGAAACCAATTTCGACTTATGTAATTATCGGCCAACCAGGAGGAAACTTGAAGAAAACGGCAGAGATATTGAGGAAGGGAATGATGAATGATGAGTGATGAATGATGAATATCGAGGGATGAGGGATCGAATTGGCTGGTTGGGTAGAGTACAGCGAAACCCAACGCGGTTGCGGGAATATCCCTTTGAGTTCAGGATAGAATTGATCAGCGGTTCATTCATCACTCATCATTCATCATTTATTTCGCTGTGATATAATTTCCTGAATTTTTTAATCTTTTTTTCAACTGCCGGCGGGAGTTTCAGGTTGTACCGCTTCGCATATTCGGCAACCATTCGGTGTGTGTTGAATATGGTGCAGTTAAGAGCGATGTTCATGATGCATTTTTCAATGTACAAAGGTCTGGACTCCTTTTCGTAGAACATTTCCAGAATCTCCGGAAAAATTTGGTAAAAGGATGCCGAGTCCTCAGCATACAGGAGGGTTGAATAATCTTCACTCAAGGTTGTCTGTTCAACCGGGGTTTCATAACCGAATTTCCAGCCTGTTTGACCGTCGTGATAACCCTCATCCCACCAGCCATCCATAATGCTGATATTGGGGACTGCGTTCATGGCGGCTTTCATGCCGCTCGTCCCGCTGGCCTCAAGAGGTCTTTTGGGATTATTCAGCCATGCATGGACCCCCGCAACCATCATCTTGGCAATATCCATGTCATACCCAGGAATAAAGACCAGTTTGGCCAACCCGTTGGTTTTATTGTAAAGACTCTCCTGTATATCAAGGATTTGTTTTATAACGGTTTTGCCGGGTTCGTCGTGAGGATGGGCCTTGCCGGCGAAAATGAAATTAACCGGCCAATTCCGGCTTGTAATAATTTCTGAAAGCGTATCTAAGTTTTCAAATATCAGGTCAGCCCGCTTGTAAGTTGAAAAGCGTCTGGCAAAGCCTATGGTAAATGTCTTGGCGTCAAGATAGATTTCTTCGTCAAAATGAGAAAGGAAATTCGGGGGATCGATCCATGTCTCCTGCATCTGGGCACGGTGGGTGATCAGCATATCGTTGACATAGGAAATAAGTTTTTTAGTGTCACTCATCCAGGCATGTTCAAGGTATGTTATGAATCTGTTGTTTTTTTTCAATAGGCTTGCGTTTGCAAAGACACCGGGATCCTTCCGCCAATTTTTCAGTTCGGAAAAGGAGTCATAGAGTTCGGCCTTAGCGTCACTGATCCAGGTAAGATGGTGAACGCCGTTAGTAACCGCAGTGATTTTATTTGAATACTGGGGGAATTGTCTTTTTGTAACTTCCTTGTGCAGTCTGCTGACACTGTTTGTGGCTCGGTTCACATGCATTGCCAGTGTCGTGAAATTAAAATGGCTGGGCTGTTCTCTGTCGTTTGCCAGAAGATTTAAGATTCTCAGGCTGAATGAATGAGCAATGTCTGAGAAGAGACCCCGGTCAAATCGGTCATGGCCCGCTTTTACCGGTGTGTGAATTGTATAGATAATTTGCTCGGCTACTTCTCGCGCAGCGTCGTGTATGTCTTGATCTGTTGCAAGTTGTGCAAATTCGTGGCCGAGTCTTGCCTCAAGCAGTTGTCTGATGAGATTAAGCACAACGGACACGCCGTGCTGTTCATTTAAGTGGATCGTTTTTGACGTTATACCGAGCGCCTTCATAACCGGAACAACCCCGGTCCCGAGAAGACGCCTTTGTATTGCTTTGGTTCGTTCGGAACTGCTGTCGTAAAGAAGCTGGGCCGCATCTTTGATGAAATCCGGAGATGATTCCACGCTGAAATCGAGCAGCACCTCCGGGACAAAGAATTCCAGGTCATCGGCCACTTCCATCTTCAGTATGAGTTGGGCGTAGGCATATGTAACCTCATCATTTCTGTTAAAAAAGGGCACTTGTATTTGAAGTGGGACATCCGGATTTTCGGGGTCCTTCAACAGGTACAGAGAAGCCGTATTTTCAGGTTCCCATTCCTTGTTCCAGGCAATCTGGCCGATCTGTGAGTCCACGAGTTGAGAGAAATACCCTTTTTTGTACAAAAGAGATATACCCAACACCGGAATTTTATTGTCGGCAAAACTTTTTAACGTGTCTCCGGCTAGAATTCCGAGGCCGCCTCCATAGTTTGGAATTTTGGACGGCCCTTTAAGAAACATTCTTATAAATTTGTCGATATCGGGATGTGTGCTGCCGGTCACATTCATTTCCAGAAGCCTGGTTTGGACAGGATGGAAGACATCCCGGTCAGCGCCTATTTCCATTGAGATGTATGTAACCGAGTTCCCGTCAGGAGAAGTGAGGCTGTTCCAGACGTTATCCAAGACCTCCTGGGATACGCCGAAAAATGTGCCGAGCTTATTGGACGAGAGCATGCTGCGAAGGACTTGGTCAGGATTGATGATGGTCTTTTTTTGCATTGATTTTTCTTTATTTCAGATTGTTAATACAACTCAAAAAAAATAATTAATATTATTTACTATTTAGCTTAATTTAACAGTGTTTTGCAAGCGTTAATGTGAGTGATGGAAAAAACTTTTGGACATGCTTTTGAAGCCGTTTTTTAGAGCTTTATACGAGGAAGTCAATTATTATTTAAAAAAGATTGAATTTACGTAATGATTTTTTTAAGGTGAAGTATTATTAAGTAATATACTGATAGAAAATGGTTTCGGTTTTGAATTTTTATAATTTTTATGGAGGTGGAAGATGAAAATGACAAAGGGAAATTTTTTTCGGCTGTTAACTGTAGCTACATTGGCTGCGTCGCTCTCGATTTTTGCAAGCGGGTGCGGAAAAAAGAAAGTGCCGAGCGCCGAGCAAGGCGAGGCTGCCGACCAGGAGGTGGTCGAAGCCACTGTAGCCACTGAAGCCGTTACCGAAGTAGATACCAGAAGCGGAATCGGGTCCGAGGAATCTCTTGTCTCGGATTCAAGGAGAGGCGAAGCAGAAGAAGTTGAAGTTATACTGGAAGGAAGGTCGTCCGGCCCTATGCTTCCCATATATTTTGATTTTGACAGGTTTAATATCAGGGCCGATCAGAGTAATCGTATTGAAAACAATGCCGATTTCCTTAAACAACGTTCATCTGTCGTGATTCGCATCGAAGGTAATTGCGATGAACGCGGAACCAACGAATACAACATGGCCCTTGGTGAGAGGCGTGCAAGGAGCGCTAAAAAATATCTGGTAAACCTTGGAATCTCTGAAACCCAAATCGAGACCATCAGCTATGGGGAAGAAAAGCCGTTGAATTATGGTCACGATGAATTGTCATGGTCTCAGAACCGCAGGGATGATTTCGTAATTACCAGATAAACGGCTATTTTTGTTTGATCTTGAAAAAATGTGGGGTTGGTTTTAATTTCGGCCATCTCAGGATATGAGATATGAATGTTGAGTATTGAGAATAAAGATACGATCTGATTTCCCTCATCACTCACTACTCAACACGCAACTCTAAGTGGCCGAAGATAAAACCAACCCCCAATATCTCAGAAACTTTGTTTTTCCGATA
>JAIWHJ010000196.1:0-4648 GCA_048629695.1 Promethearchaeota archaeon | reverse complement strand
ACCATATATCAGAGGGCAAGGAAGCATAAGAATGGGGATGAGATCGAGATAGACATTCTGGCGGTAAACGGCGATTATGCAGTTTTGATTGAGGCTAAAAGCACGCTTGGTGTTGATGATGTGACTGAGCATATCGAGTCCTTGGGTAAATTCAAGACATTTTTCCCTGAATATGCAGATCGAAAAATTATTGGAGCGGTTGCCGGAATCGTTATAGATAAGAGCGCTGATAGATTTGCGTACAAGAGAGGATTATTTGTAATCGCACAAAGTGGAGATACAGCAAGAATTCTGAATGACGCAGGATTCAAGCCAAAGGCTTGCAGAAGGCAAAAAAGCGGCTTCAACCAATTAATAATTTTCAGGCATCCTTGAAAAAATGTTGGCAATTCAGGCAATTAGGATCACAATAGCCGCATTTTTTATCAAATGAGCATTAATAAAGGAGCCGGCATGGAGAAAAAAAGTAGCGCTCAATACCATGAAATCAGATTCGTACCAGGAGGGCAGGTCGTAAAAGCGGCTGATGGTGAATCACTTATTGAGGTCGCAAGAAAAGCCCATATCCATATCAATTCCTCATGTGGCGGGGCAGGCGTCTGTGGAAAGTGCCGCATACTGCTCGAAAACGGTGAAGTGGACGGAGGGAAGAGCGAAAAACTTTCTTCCGAGGATTACAAAGCCGGCTACCGTCTCGCCTGCCTTGCAACGGTCAAGGGCAACCTGACAATCAGGCTTTCCGATGAAGTGCGACTCGGAACAGGGGGGATAACCACTATCGTGCCTGAAAGGCACAGGGCGGCCAAACATATATATGATATTGACTCACTAAAAAAGGAAGGGATATTTGAACCCCCGGTAAAAAAGTATTTTCTCGACCTGCCGAGGCCCTGTGCCGAAGACAACATGGCAGACAGCGGGCGGGTAATCCAGGGTCTTAAAGATCTCTATAATATAAGGGGTATGTCCATCGGTCTTACTGTGTTGCGAAAGATGAGACGGGCTCTCAGGGACGACGATTTCAAAGTCACGGTTACCCTTGTAAGACCTGTTAACGAGAAAGCACGAACTTTAGTGGTAAATATTCAACCCGGTGACTGGACGGAAAGGAGTTACGGACTTGCAATGGATATCGGGACTACCACGGTTAACGGAAGACTGGTTGATCTTCGCACAGGGGAAATACTGGCAGAGAAGGGCGATTATAACAAACAGCTCAGTTACGGAGAGGATGTAATTACGCGTGTCATCTATGCTGAAAAGCCAAAAGGGCTTGAACTGATGCAGGAACTCGTGGTCACGACTATTAACGGAATAATTGAAAAACTCCTTTTAAGTACAGGGGTGGATCGGGATGAGATTACATCAATAACCATTGCCGGGAACACGGTCATGATTCATCTGCTGCTGGCGCTGGAACCCCATAGTATCCGACGGGCACCCTATGTCCCGGTCAGTACGTTTTTCCCTTCAATCCGGGCAACGGATATTAAATTGAATCTTTACGATCATACCGTGGCATTACTATATCCATCTATATCCAGTTACGTGGGAGGTGATATTGTGGCCGGAGTGATGGGCTCCGGCATGTACCGTACAAGCACACTGACTCTTTACATCGATGTGGGCACGAATGCCGAGATCGTGATCGGGAACAGGGAGTGGCTGGTGTGTGCCGCCTGTTCCGCAGGTCCGGCTTTTGAAGGTGGCGGAATCACCTTTGGAATGCGTGCGGCCAAAGGTGCAATAGAGGATTTTGGCTTGAATCCGGTCACTTTTGAGCCGATGAATGTTACAATCGGCAAAAAACCTCCCCTGGGAATATGCGGATCCGGTCTTTTGATAATTGTGGCAACACTTTTTGAGCATGGTCTGATCGATCAGCGGGGCAAGTTCAACCGCAACCTTGATACTCCCAGGATCAGAAAAGGGGTCAGTGGTTATGAATACGTGCTCGCATGGAAGGACGAGGCCGACTCGGATCGTGATATCGTTATCAATGAAGTGGATATTGATAATTTCATTCGCGCCAAGGCGGCAATCTACGCAGGATGCAAGACCCTTGTGGAGGAAGTGGGACTTCAGGTATCGGATCTAGAACAGATAATCCTGGCAGGCGCTTTCGGCAGTTTCATAGATCTTGACAGCGCGATGACCGTCGGGCTTCTCCCGGAGGTGGATCCAGACAAGGTAATGTACGTGGGGAACGGATCGCTCATGGGATGCAGGGTGAGCGGACTCAGCAACCATATCCGGCAGAACGTGGTGGATGTGGTTCGGAAGATGACAAGTTTTGAGCTTTCCGAGGTTACGGGCTTTCACGATCAGTATGTCGGCGCCCTTTTTCTACCTCACACTGAAGCATCACTGTTCCCGCGTGTCAATAAACGGCTCTCGCATTTACACAAACGTTCGGATCAGGATGATAACTGATTACAATTCTGCAGTGACAGTGCTGTCAAGAGCCACTTCCATGGCCCTTACCGGGCATGATGCCACGCAAAGACTGCACCCTGAACATTTTTCCGGGTCAAACAGGACTGCCATGTCGGGACGGTGAATATAAAGCGCTCCAGTGGGGCAGATGCCTGTACAGATTCCGCACTGAATACATTTCTCATCATCACGTTTTATACTTGCAGCCAGGGTTTCGACCTTCACACCCAGGCTTCTTAGATATTCGAGACCTTTTTTGACATTCTGCTTGTAGCCGATAAGCTCCAGTATCATCCTTCCTGCATGATCGAGCAGTATGGAAGCCTGGAGGATGTTGAACTCAATATCAAACCGTTTTACAAGTTTACATATGATCGGTTGATCTATAACGTCCTTTGGAAACCTGAGATAATATATTCGAGAGTACACAGTTCACGTCCCGCGCCGGCACAGCCGGCGATAAGGGTTCGTTCGAAAATAACTTCACATTTTGAGCGAACCCTAATTATAATTGTTTTTTTAATTGGTTTAAAAGATCTTCCATCGGGGCGTCGGTGGAGAGAGTTATCAGCTCATCGGAAGTCAGTTCCACCGGATTCTCAAATCGCGTTTTCTGCTTCAGGTAAATTTCCCATCGCCCGTCTGAAATCGCGTTCGGATCCTTTGCCCTTATTTCCATTCTCCTTTTCATTTCCTGTTCCAGGCAGGTGCAGAGAACAAATAATACTTTTACCCCCATTCTATTGGACAACTCACGGACGCGATCACGCTCCTTTCCGGCCTGGTACGAACCGTCCAGCACAACTGACCCTCCACGGGCCAACTCGATTTCGGCATGGTCCAGCATGGCGCTGTAAGTCATTTCCGAAAAACCGGGGCCGTAAATTCCTTTGTTGAATTGTTCCTTTGTTGAATTCTCTTTGGAAATGGAGGCAAGTTCCTTCCGTATCCGATCAGAATTGTAATACGCCATATTATTCCTGGATGCCCAGGCTTGCGCAAGCGTACTCTTACCGGTCGCAATCAATCCGAAAAATACAATTATTCCATACTGTTTCATCGTATTAAAGCATAGTGATGGGCCAATTTGAAATACTTCTCGGCCAGGGAAAGGGAAAATGCTCTCTCTGCTTCATCAACTTCCGGCCCATGGGCCGTGAAAAGACCGACCTTACCCCGGACATAGGCCCTGTAGCATTTATAAAAATTCAGGACATTGGTAAGCCCAGGGTCGTCTGATGCATCCTTAAATCGCTCGATAAAACGGGCTGAAAGCTCTTCAAGTCCGTGGAAGTCCAGGTCCATTGCAAGAAACGCTACATCATTTGCCACGTCACTGTATCTTAGTCGTTTGTTAAATTCGATACAGTCATAAATGTATACATTGTCGGCCAGACAGATATTAGCGGAATGAAGATCGCCGTGACAATCCCTTACACGGTCTTTGGAAATCCTATGATTGAACAGGTCTTCGTTCAGGAGAAATTCGCGGGAATATCGGCTGATCTGTTCAAACTGCTCCTTGCTTAATGCTTTTAACCCGATGTACTCCCTGGTCTGTTCAAAATTTTCAAGAACATTCACGGCAACCGCCTTGGAAGTGCCGTAGGCCCGGGTTTCAGGACTATTATCCGCATTCTGATAAAAGGGAATTAAAGCATCAACAATACTGTCTATCATCTCATTGGTAAGTTGTCCGGCCCGAATAACATTGACCATCATGCGGTCTTCCGGCATACGAACCATCTTAACGGCATAATCCTTATCCGATCCCGGCCCATTTATGGAAAAATCAGACCCTGACTGGTTGATCGATACTACTTCCAGATATATTTTCGGACACAGGCGTTGGTTCAGAACCACTTCCTGTTCACAGTAATATTTTCGTTTTTCCAGTGTCGAAAAATCAAGAAAACCAAAATCAACAGGTTTCTTGATTTTATACACAAAGTCACCGGCCACGAAAACAAAAGAAATATGGGTCTGGATCAGTTTAACTTTGTCAACCGAATGCGGATATACGGCTGGGTCAAGCATGTAACGGATATGCGGTGGAAGCAATTCATTATTCATGGTTTTCATATCAAGATTGTAAATATTCGGCTTGATGCCGGAAAATAGTTAGAACCACCAAATTGTAAATATTCGGCAGCGCACCCCAAGGGCACTTCCTGCGGGGCGCTTCACAGGGAGGTGAGCAGGCTGATCAGCA
>JAIWHJ010000195.1:0-4649 GCA_048629695.1 Promethearchaeota archaeon | reverse complement strand
TTAGTGCCTTAGTGGTAATTTTCTTGTTTTTTGTGGCAGAAAAACTCCGAAGTTATATGTGACGCCTGCGTGACCACATGTTTTAAGGCACTTATCCAGGACCTTTAAAAATTTTCAGTTTATCTGGGTTAGATCCGTCAATAGCTTGCTTACCGTTTCAGCGCATGTCCGGCATGCCTCTGTAAGTTGCCATTTGCTTGTGTCACGATCCTCTACCATGTTGCTGATGCATCGTATTTCAAGGCATGGTATCGAGTATTCCAGACAGACCCTTGCAACTGCCGCGCCTTCCATATTTTCGCACAATGCATGGTGCGTGTCTCTCAGATATTCGCCTCTACCGGTTGTCCCGCTGGCGCTGTTTACCGTGACAAAGGTCCCTTCCCTGAACCGTATGCCGTTTTGGTCCAGAATTTTTACAGCGCGTGAAAGTAATTGAGTATTGAGATCGAATCGGGTCCGGACCGGCAGTATGGATTCGTCAAAGGGCTCCAAGTGGTCATGAAAACATATTCCAAGATCGCCAAGCATCTCTTTTCGGGCTACGCAGATGTCCAGAAGTCCGGCGCCGGAACCCATATAAGCGCCTGCTATGCCGAAATTTATTACATTGCTTATTCCGGATAGGCCGGCGCCGAGATACTTGGAAAGAGCAAGCGTTGTTTCAACAAGGCCCACGCCTGTAATCAAGTAATCCGCACCACGCATCCCGCCAACCAGTTCCCTGAATGGCCGCATTTCTAATTCTGTCGCACAAACCAGGAGATACATTTTGTTGGTTTCGGGTTCAGGGGTTCAGTACCAGCGTATCGCAAGAACCGGATGCCCTACTCATTTTTCGTCCCCGTCCCTAACCTTGAACTCTGAATTTGAGTAGTTACCTGTATGATTCCATTAAATATAGATTGACGAAAAAATGTCAATAAAAAACAGGGAGATAAATATTTATATAACATATTTATCTTACCAAATTTCATTTAACCATGTAATCAGATTTTTTTTAAAAAAAATGAGGGTTGACATGATACCATTAATTTTTGTATTTTTTTATAGGGTAAAAAGCATTGAATAATATTGCAGGCAGGACAACTTACTATGGAAAATTCGACTCGACCCGGAATTCTGAGCGTGGATGATAATCCGTTCAACCGGGACCTTATACGTATACTTGTAAAAAAACAGGGCATACCGATTCAGGAGGCTGAGAACGGTATAGAGGCCCTTGCCAAGGTGGAAAAGTTCGAGTTTGAGCTGATTTTTATGGATCTGCTCATGCCTGAGATGGACGGCTTTGAAACAATAAAAAGAATACGCAATATGGGGATAAAGACGCCCATCGTTGCTGTCTCTGCCATCAGCTTTAAGCAGGATCGGAGGCGCGCCATGGAATCAGGATGCGATCATTTTCTGCCCAAACCTATAAACATGCCCGAATTTTTGAAGATTATCAAAAAATATGTCCCGGATGAAAAACCTGACGAAAATGAACCCGCACCTGTTGCTGATCCCAACGAGGAATCTCGCAAGGTCACTGCTTTGTCAGGGATGAATTTCTCTGATTTTCATCTGCTTCTTGTGGAAGAAAATGATATCTTATCAAAGCGTTATGAAAAGATGCTCATGGAAATCGGTTTCCAGGTCCAACGAATCCGCAGCGGCAACGAGGCATGGGAGCGCCTTCAGGATTCCGAAAGTCATGTGGACATAATCGTGAGCAATATTTTTACACCGGGGATAGACGCCCTGGGCCTTCTGGCAATGGTTAAGCGGGAATTCGCAGAAGTCCTGGTATTCATATACACTCCACAATACGATGCAGGGACTTTTCAGATGGCAATGCAGCAGGGGGTTGACTGCATTATCCCCCAGAGCGGATTCGAGCGCTCAGCCGCTTCTCTTATCGAATCCGGGATTTCCCAGTCCCTTGCAAGGGGGTCCCGTTCCCAGAATGCCTCTACGGCCATGCAGGTGCGCCGCGCCCAGGAGCAGTTGATCAGCTTTGGCTGTTCTAAAGCTGAATCATGCGATTTCTGCGACATTGCCTATTCCACATTACACGCAGCCGGAGGAGATATGGCCCAGTGTCGCAGGTTCAACAGGGCCGGACGGTGCGGAGTTGTGCTGGGTGATGTTGCCGGACATGATGTAACGAGTTCATATATGAGCGCAATATTTTCAGGTATGCTCACATCGACCTGGAATAATCATCAAAATCCGAAAGAGCTTTTAAAGGTACTCAATGCCGAGTTGATCAAAGCAGGACACAGCACCACGCACATCTGTGCAACAGTAATTCTTTATGACGGGAAAAGGGCCGGTATGAAGATTGCCACGGCGGGAAATCCCGGCGGTCTCCTGCTGACCGGAGCTTTGGACGGAAAAGTTAAGATTCGGAAAATTAACGGCGAGGGAATGGCGCTTGGTCTTCTTAAAAATGAAAACCTGTTTGTTTACGAGGAAATTGATTTTAACGAGGAATCGTATGTCCTCTTTTTCTCCGACGGAATTGAATCGGAATGGGTGGAAGAGGCTCTGTCCGGTGACACGGAAATATTTTCACCTGAAAATGCAAAAGGGTTCAGCCGGAAGCTCATTGACAGGATTTTGAAAAAGCATGGCCAGGAGGATGATATGATTTTACTGTCTCTTCATGTGCCGGAGCAATTTGAGACCGAGACTCAAGGGTTTAATTTTTCCTTTCTCACAGGCTACGAAGGTGTGGATGAAGCCTGCTTGTGGGCATCGAAATTTTTGAATTCAGACACAACGCCCGAGGGACACGATGTTGATTTTGTGCTCCTTCTGCTGCGTGAAATCCTTTTAAATGCGGTGGAGCACGGCAACAGGCAAAAACCTGACGCATATGTCGACCTTTCCCTTTTTCTTAAACCTGATGAGTTGAAAATCGAGGTCTCGGATGAAGGGCCTGGATTTGAACTTGATGACAAGAAAAAGGAGATGGAATCATATGACGGGTTCCAGATAGGAAAACGGGGTATGCCGCTCATGGTTGAGATGGCGGACTCCGTAGAAGTGGCAGGAGGAACGGTTACGCTGGTGTTTCGTCGAAGGACGAGTTGTGAGAATGATGAATGATGAGTGATGAAGTATAAACCATGGGGAGATAGGTATGAAGGTTGAAAATAAGGATGGCGCTCTTATTTTGGCGCCGGGTACGGATCTGGTGGCAAGCGGTATTGAAAAGCTGAGAAACTCCATCCTGGCGTGTTTTAAGGAGCATCCGGATGCATCGAACATCGTTCTTGATGCAGCCGGGATCGAAATTGTTGATTCGCTGGGCGTTAATCTCATTATAGGCCTGTACCGGCAGGCGGATGCTGAATCCAAAAAGTTTGAGATTATTAATGCGGGCGAAAAATTCATGAAGGTCGCAAATTTTTTTCGATTTGCATCCCTCTTTACGGTAAAAACCGCTGATGAAAGTAAAGATTGAAAATCCGAATCGCAGAATTCTGATCATTGACAACAATAAGGATATCCACGAAAATTACAGGGATATCCTGTTGGTGCTTCCTGCAAAGACCAGACTTGACAATCTGTTAAACGATCTCCTGGACGACTACAAGGACCAGGAGCGGTTCGATGCTCCAAATTTTGTCATTGACTCGGCATACCAGGGCAATGAAGGCTATGAAATGGCACAAAAGTCCTTAGATGAAGGTAATCCTTACGCCATGGTCTTTGTCGATATGTTAATGCCCACCGGCTGGGACGGCCTGGAAACTATATACAGGATGTGGGAAATAGATTCCGCACTCCAGTTCGTCATCTGCACGGCCTATTTAGATTATTCCTGGGGTGATTTAAGAAAAAAACTGGGTGACACCAGCCGCCTGCTTGTCCTTAAAAAACCCTTTGACCCTATCGAAATCCAGCAGATGGCCTGGTCCCTTACCGAGAAGTGGAATCTGGTTAAAAAGGCTGAATTGACTGTCGACGATCTTGAGAAAATAGTTCAAAAGCGTACTGAGGAATTTCAGGATGCCAAAGAAGAGGCAGAGGTTGCGAGCCGTTGCAAGAGCGAGTTTCTTGCCAATATGAGCCACGAGATCCGCACGCCCATGAACGCCGTCATTGGAATGTCGCATCTGGCTTTAAAAACGGACCTGACGCCCAAACAACAGGACTACCTCAATAAGATTCAATCCTCCGCCAATTCTCTGTTGGGAATTATAAACGACGTTCTCGATTTTTCTAAAATTGAAGCCGGTAAACTGGATATTGAGGCGGTCGACTTCAGCCTGGATGACGTGGTGGACAACCTGGCCAATCTTGTCACCGTCAAGGCCGGAGAAAAAGAAGATCTTCAAGTGTTGTTTGCCATGGCTCCCGACGTGCCGCGGCAGCTGGTGGGAGATCCCCTGCGGTTGGGGCAGGTGCTCATCAACCTGAGCAACAATGCCGTCAAGTTTACCGATGGCGGGGAAATTGTGGTGTCCACTGAAATGGTCGAGGGGGATGCGGACCGGGTGACACTGAAATTTTCGGTGAGCGACACCGGCATCGGAATGACCGAAGAGCAGATGGCCAAGCTGTTTCAGTCGTTTACCCAGGCCGACACTTCCACCACCCGTAAATACGGCGGTACCGGGCTGGGGTTGACCATCAGCAAACGCCTGGTGGAGATG
>JAIWHJ010000194.1:0-4652 GCA_048629695.1 Promethearchaeota archaeon | reverse complement strand
AGGGAAATACATAGAGTTCAAAACGCCGGATAATTTTATCGGCATGACTTGCTGCCCAAGAGGGAGCAAATTTGCCATGCCACTCGCGGGCAATAACCTCAAAAGTTTCAGTTTCCTTAGTGTCGGCGACCTTCTGAGCCTTCTTTGTGATGCTGGGATCAACCCCGTTGGCCAATAAAGACCGTGCTTGTTCTCGCCTTTGTCTGGCTTTGGCAAGGGAAATATCAGGGTATGCACCAAAGGAAAGCTTTTTTTCCTTCCCCTCGAAACGATATTTAAATTTCCAGAGTTTACCCCCGGAAGGTGTGATGAGAAGAAACAGGCCCCCACCATCATATATTTTTTGGGGCCTGTTGGTTGGCCTGACAGTTCTAACCTTGGTATCAGTAAGCGGTGCAATCCGTTTAGGCAAGGGCATTCCCTCAATTTTGGGGGCCTTTTACCCTAAAAAAGGCCCCCAAAACCCTTGGATCTCACTGTAGCTTGTCGGACAATAGAAAAAGAAAAAGGCCCGATATTTCGGGCCTTTTAGGACAGTATCGGACGATACTGGAATGTGCTGTGGTGGCGATGCAGGGACTTGAACCCCGGACACCACGGATATGAGCCGTGCGCTCTAACCAGCTGAGCTACATCGCCATGGTAAGATTTACCAGCGCCGCCTCTGCAACTCCGGCAAATACTTACAAGCTGAATTTTTTACCCCCTGTGAACAGTTACTCACAATGGCTGAAAGGTCTTGTTATATGGTAAATTTTACCGAAATTGTCAATATAAATTATCTGATTGGACATAACCGATCACAGGGGCAATTTGCCACGGGACAGGGAAACCCTTACGATTGAACTTCCGGCAGCTCTTGCCTGCAAAGAAAAAAGGAGCCTTTTACCCGGTCAGGCAAGGCTCCTTTTTCATGGATCAGGTCGAAACAGATATTATACTACATCATTCCGCCCATTCCTCCCATACCGCCCATTCCTCCCATTCCGCCGCCCGGAGGCATGGCTGGCATGTTCTTATCATCTTCAGGCATCTCGGCGATCATGCATTCCGTTGTCAGGAGTAAGCCGGAGACGCTTGCTGCGTTTTGCAGTGCAAAACGGGTCACCTTGACAGGATCTATGATACCGGCTGCGATCAGGTCTTCAAACTCCTCGGTCTCTGCATTGAAACCGTTCGAGCCGTCCATCCCCTTGACTTTTTCAACAATCACCGAACCTTCAAGACCGGCATTATTTACAATCTGGCGCACAGGCTCTTCAAGTGCACGTGCAATTACACGCTTCCCAAGGGCCTGTTCTCCGGGAAGATCAAGGGCATTAAGAGCTTCAAGGCAGCGCAGATAGGCCACGCCGCCGCCGGGGAGAATGCCTTCTTCGACTGCGGCTCGGGTTGCGTTTAATGCATCTTCAACCCGGGCCTTTTTCTCCTTCATCTCAATCTCGGTGGCTGCGCCGACATTGATTACCGCAACGCCGCCGATCAGCTTGGCCAGACGTTCCTGCAATTTTTCCCTGTCATAATCCGATGTGGTGTCGTCGGTCTGGGTGCGGATCTGCTTGACGCGGGCAGAGAGTTTTTCCTTGTCACCGGCGCCGTCTATAATTGTTGTGTTGTCCTTATCAATCAGGATTCTCTTAGCCGTGCCAAGATCGTTTACAGTCACGTTCTCAAGCTTGATGCCGAGATCTTCGGTAATCACCTGACCGCCGGTAAGAATCGCGATATCTTCAAGCATTGCCTTCCTTCTGTCGCCGAAACCCGGGGCCTTTACAGCAGCCACATTAAGGGTGCCGCGCAGCTTGTTGACTACCAGCGTGGCAAGAGCCTCGCCGTCAACATCCTCGGCAATAATGAAAAGCGGTCTGCCCATCTTTGCAATCTGCTCAAGAACGGGCAGCAGGTCTTTCATGGTGCTGATCTTTTTCTCGTTGATCAGAATGTATGGATCCTCGATATTGACTTCCATCTTGTCGGCATCGGTCACAAAATAGGGAGAAAGGTAACCGCGGTCAAACTGCATGCCCTCGACAACGTCCAAGGTAGTGTCCATGCTTTTGGCCTCTTCCACCGTTATCACGCCTTCCTTGCCAACCTTGTCCATGGCCTCTGCAATAATATTTCCAATGGTGGGATCATTATTCGCGGAAATCGTGCCGATCTGAGCAATCTCTTTCTGTTCTTTGGTGGGCTTTGCAATCTCATTTAATTGTTTGACTACTGCTTTCACGGACTTGTCAATTCCGCGCTTGATCTCCATGGGATTATTTCCGGCAGCCACCAGCTTTGAGCCTTGAGCAAAAATTTCCTGAGCAAGAATTGTGGCGGTCGTAGTGCCGTCACCGGCCACGTCGCTTGTCTTGGATGCGACTTCCCTGACCATCTGTGCGCCCATGTTTTCAAACTTGCACTTTAGTTCAATCTCCTTGGCAACGGTCACGCCGTCTTTTGTAATGGTCGGTGCGCCAAAAGATTTTTCCAGTAATACATTGCGGCCTTTCGGGCCCAAGGTCAACTTAACGGCATTGGCCAGGTTATTAACCCCGTTCAGGATGGCCTCCCGGGCCTTGCCTCCGTATTTTAGTTCCTTTGCTGACATAATTCTCTAGTCTCCTTTTACTGGTTGTCCTTAATTTTTTTATTAAACCGAAATCGCATGTCTGGTTTTCCAGCATCTATTCGGCTGGAAAATATTAAGGATATCCCTTCCTGAAAAAATCATTCAGACATACAATATAATTTTTATTCTACAATACCGAGGATATCATCCTCGCGCATGATGAGATAGTCCTCACCATCCAGTTTTATGTCGGTTCCGCCGTACTTGCTGAACAACACGCGGTCACCCGGCTTTACCTCAAGGGGAACACGCTCGTTCTTGTCATTCATTTTGCCGTTGCCGACCGCAATAATTTCACCTTCAGCCGGCTTTTCCTTTGCGCTGTCAGGAATGATGATGCCGCCCTTTGTCTTTTCCTCTTCCTCCAGTCTTTTGACCATGATACGGTCATTTAGTGGACGAATTTTCATGTAAGCCTCCATATAAATTAAATGTTTCTAACCGTAAAACAAACTATCCTATTTTATAGCAACCATATTGGTTTCCTGCAGGTATCCAAGTATCAATGGCGAGTCAGCGTCTATTCAGCAAGCTATCCGCCGTGATGCGCAAAAATATAGTGACACACCTTTGAAAAATCAAGTGACTGCAAAAAAAAATTCGATCCAAAGAGCCATAATCCCCAAACCAGGTGTAAATATTCACCAGCGCAGCATCCGGAGTCTCGCAGGCTCGTTTACCTGCACGCCCTTAGGGTCCGCTCAGGTTATTTGCACCACCCAGTTATGCGGATCTTCCTGAAAACCGTATTGAATAGCCTGAAGATCATCAAACAACCGCTGGGACAGCTCTCCTATCGCACCCCCGTTGATTGTGCAGGTCTCGCCCTTGTAATGAAGGGCGCCGACAGGTGAAATCACGGCCGCGGTCCCGGTGCCGAAGGCCTCTTTTAATGAGCCGTCCTTACCCGCTTTCAAGACTTCGTCAATGGATATCGTTCTTTCGTTGACTATAATTCCCCAATCCCCGGCCAACCGGATTACGGAATCTCTTGTGATTCCGGGAAGGATGCTGCCGGACAGTTTCGGTGTGATAAGTTCATCTCCTATGACAAAAAATATGTTTGAAGTCCCAACCTCTTCAATATTTTTCCGCTCAACCGCATCCAACCACAAGACCTGCGTATAACCGAGCTTGTGGGCCTCAACGGCCGCCATAATACTTGCAGCGTAATTGCCTGCGGTCTTGACATGGCCCACACCGCCCGGAACCGCTCGGACGTATTTATCCTCCACGTATATCTTTGTCGGATTAAAGCCCTCGGAATAATAGGCGCCCACCGGACCGGTTATGATAAAAAAGATATATTGGGAAGCCGGTCGCACGCCAAGACCTGCCTCAGTGGCGATTAAAGTCGGCCGAATGTAGAGAGACGAACCATTGGCGCCCGGAACCCAGTCCTGATCAACTATAATCAACTGCTTCATTGCCTCTAACACAACATCAGCAGGGATCCGGGCCATACACATCCGCTCTGCCGAGTTGTTTATACGATCGAGATTATCGGTCGGCCTGAACAGAAAAATATGATTGTCCTTTCCCCTGTATGCCTTAAGACCCTCAAAAACAGCCTGTCCGTAATGTAGTACCATGGCTGCCGGATCCAGTGAAAAATTCTCGTATTTCCTGATTACAGGATCATGCCATCCCTTGGATTCATCATAGTTCATGACGAACATGTAATCTGACATAAAATTTCCAAACCCCAGCTTATTCTCATCCGGTTTGGCCTTAAGTTCACTTTCAGCGATTTTTTCCAGCCTTATATCCATAATAGTCTGTATCCTTACCTGGCTTCATTACCGGACGGGGAGCCTGCCGAATATTTACAATTTGGTGGTTTTCCGGCATCAAGCCGAATAGTTATGCATGCAGGACTTGTTTTCAAATAAAAGCGTCAGTATATCCGAAATTCTCCTGCCTTCAACAACTTAATTTCAACCGACCAAAAAACTAACCCAGATAAACTGGAAATTTTTAAAGGTCCTGGATAAGTGCCTTAAAACACGGGGCACCGCAGGCGTCACATATG
>JAIWHJ010000193.1:0-4666 GCA_048629695.1 Promethearchaeota archaeon | reverse complement strand
CAAAATCAACAGCAAAGCCGTTGTATGGCTCCAGATTGATGGGGATGATAACAGCACCTTATTTGTTTATGATCTGTTTAAGAAAACAACAACTGAGGCCTCTGAAGATTTCATCTGGAAAGACAGCCCGCAGACGGATGGAAATCTGACCGTCTCAATGAGGAAGGATGATTCGGACTGGTGGGATATCATTGTCCGCAAAGATGGTCAAAAAGGCTTTGACCAGATTACGCACAATGACGTTAATGACAGATACCCCAGTATCAGTGGAGACAATATCGCCTGGATGGGTGGTGAAGGTAAGGATTCAGAGATATACCTTGCTACGTATGCTGCTGCCGTATGCTATGGGGACCTTGACAATGACAACGATGTGGATGGTTCCGACCTTGCAAAATTTGCACAGGACGGCGGCGTTTCCCTGGCTGTTTTTGCCGAATATTTTGGCAAAACGGATTGCGTAGAGCCTGCACTGTAATGTAGTTGGGGACAGGTCAGGAAAAGGTTTCACAAAGACACGAACAAGATAAGAGGCAGGGTCTTCATTTGGCCCTGCCTTTTTTTTATGGAAGAACATAGCGCCCTACGGGCGAGCTGTTGAGCTATTGAGCTTTGAGCTATTAAGCTGTTGAGCTGTTGAGCTAAACAGCTAAAAGCTACGAACCATTATTACAAACTGATAATTTCTAACAAATGGACAGAAACTTTGTTTTTCCGATACATGTGCATAAGCTTACATCATTATTAATGAGGCATTAGTCGAATGTCAAGGATTCTGATAGCTGCAAAAAAAAGTCTGAAGATTTCCGAATATCGACTTTTTATGGAGTTAAAGGGGTATCAACTGATATCCCGCTCTACCGTTCATGACGCTATTGCCTTTGTCCTTGAAGACCCTCCTGATATTCTGATACTTGAAAAAAACTTTGATAACGGTGGTGATCTGGATTTGATCAAGGTTATTACGGCCTGTATCCAGAAGACCAATATCCCGATACTTCTTATTCTTTCAGAACAGGAGATGCATGCCGGTCCGTCTTGGAACGAATACCCGGTTGATGACATTCTGCTTCTGCCGTTATCTCAGGAAATATTGTTGACCAGGGTTCAGCTTGCCGAGTCACGCATGATCCGGGTATTTGACAATAACCCTTTAAGCAAACTGCCCGGTAACACATCAATTCTCCGGGCAATTCAAAAAACGCTTGATTCCTGTGGCAATTTTGCTGTTTGTTACGTAGATATTGATAACTTTAAGCCTTTCAACGATCATTACGGCTTTTATCGTGGCGATGAAGTCATTCTCATGGTTGCAAGGGTTATAGTAAATGTGGTTGAGGAGATTGCCCGTCAAGGCAGTTTTGTGGGCCATGTGGGGGGAGATGATTTTGTTTTTATTGTAAAAGCAGATAATGCCGAGCTTACGTGCAAGACAATATTGGCTAATTTCGAGGCAGTCAGGAATATGTTCATCAATCCTGAAGACATTGAAGCCGGCGGGTATGTGGAAAATGATCGTCAGGGAAGAGAAACCCGGTTCAGTCTTTTAAGCCTCTCTATAGCCGTTCTTCCGACAGGGCATAAAAAATTCAAACATTTCGGCGAGGTGTCTGCTGCCGCCTCCCAGATAAAGCACCACGTCAAGCAAATGGAAGGAAGTAACTATATGATTGACCGGCGCGAAGGTTATCGCCCGACATGAGTTGTTGGTATAACTATTTCGGTATGACAAGCGTATCTTATGCTTTTTCTGCTTACTTATTTGATGTTTTATAAGCCCTTCCGACTCAGCAGAATTTTCTTTTGAAAATTTCAGCAATATTTCTGTATTTCCCATACGGTTTTTTTTTCATTTGAGGATCATACATGCTTTTTTGGTTTGGAATCAAACGTTCACCAGCACTGCATCTGCACGCGTGTCACGAAGCAAATACTCATATGGCGGATTAGGACGACCGACATAGGACTACTATAGCCGGATGCCCTGAGCACGCACATCTATAGCATTGATAAACGATTACACGGCAAGGTGTTTTCAACCTTTTTATCCTTGGTGAACGTTTACTTTTGGTTTTGTTCAGAGATATGAATAACAGTTGGCGGTACACGAAAAAATATTGCATTAATGAAATTTTTTTGTATTTTTTATAAAAAAACCTTGCTAAGCAGTTCAATTTACGATATTGAATGATTTTAAACTTACTAAAACATTATTGTAAATCAGTTAGGAGGTAAAACATGAGTCAATCATTGGTAGAGATGGCAGCTGGAATTATTCAGTCACAATGCTCATCTAAAAATATGACTACTGAAGAAATAACGAATGCGCTGCAAAACACGTTCAAAGCGCTTCATGTTCTTCAGTCTGAGGAAGCAAGTGGCGCGGGTGAGACCGGTGCAGCTACAGATATAAATCCGTCAAAGTCAATCCAGAAGAATAAAATAATATGTCTTGAGTGCGGTCAGGAATTCAGGATGCTGTCTCCCAAGCATTTGAAATCGCACAGTTTGACCGGCAGAGAATACAGGGAAAAATATGGCTTCTCCCTGCGTCAGCCTCTGTGTGCCAAGTCACTTTCCGAACGGAGAAAAAAGGCCGGTAAGGAAAGAGGACTTCCTGAGAATCTGAAAAAGGTAATAGAAGCGCGGAAAAAAGCAGCCAAGGCAAAAATGAAAGCAGCCAAGACGGTCGTAAAAGCAGTAACCAAAAAGGCATCCAAAAAGCCAACCAAAAAGGCATCCGCCCAAAAAAATAAAGTTGCTGCCGTTAACTAATTAACGGTAATGTGACGTGATCAGCAAGGGTATCGGGCTATACCGGCTTTGATACCCTTCTTTTTTGTGTAATCGTTCACAGGCGCCCCATCTGCACCCGATCAGTCTGGTTCACATAGGTTTACTATAGTTCGCCAGCCTGCTAGCGCGCATATGGGGCGCCTGTGAACAATTACATATGGAGAAGTCTGCTAAATAGTAGACCCATCTGAACGGTTACTATTTTTTGTTTCCGGACAAACACGTAATGCACTCAAACTTCAGGCATTTTCCGTATGATCGGCATTTTTGATTCCGGTGTGGGCGGCATGACCGTTGCGCGCGCTGTTGAAAAATTGCTTCCGTCGTGTCCCCAGATCTATTTTGGTGATCTGGCAAGGACTCCCTATGGTTCCAAGAGTCCTGATACTATTTTACGATACTCTGTTCAAAACATGGAGTTTCTGCTCTCAAGGGGCGCAAGGCTTGTCATTATTGCCTGTAACTCTGCAGCTAGTGTGGCATCTGACGAACTCAGAAAGATTTTTGATGTTCCAATTTTTGAGGTTATTTCGCCCGCGGCCCAGCGGGCCGTTACCGCGACCAAGACTGGTCGGATCGGGGTGATCGGCACCAGGGCCACAATAAAAAGCGAGGCATACAACAAGAAGATCTCCGGACAGGCATTGGATACTAAGGTCTTTTCCAAGGCATGTCCGCTGCTGGTCCCTCTAGTGGAAGAAGGTTGGCTGGACAAGCGTGAAACCAAGATGATCCTGCGTCGTTATCTTTATCCGCTCAAACTGAAACAGGTGGACACGCTGATTCTCGGGTGTACTCATTATCCATTGCTTAAGAAACTTATTCAGCCGCGCATTGGAACGCGTGTCACGATTATTGATTCTTCCGAAGAAGTTGCCTGTGCGTTAAAAAAATATCTTGACTCGGACCAGCAATTAAAGGACTCACTGTTTTCAAAAAAAGAGACTCAGTATTATGTTTCTGATGTGACGGATACTGCAAAGTCGATTGCACAACGGATATTCGGAAGAAAAATTGAACTGTTATCCGTGTGAAATATCGTATCATGGGGACGCCATGTATTTTAAAATAGTTCATATCAAACATTTGACAGGATGGATAACAGGCTTATGTCTTCTTCTTGCAGCCGGTATTGTCGAAGCGTCTGAGATGACGCCTTATGAGACGGCGGCAAAACTTCAGGAGACTTATGATAAAATATCAAATTTATCTGCTGAATTCAGGCAGATGACCTTCATGAAAATGAGCCGCAGGGCAAGGCATGGAGCCGGCTCTGTAGTGTTTCAGAAGCCTGGACGTATGAGATGGGATTACTCGAGTCCTGCACAACAGGTTCTTGTATGTGACGGCCAGACTTTTTACATGTATTTTGCCATGGAAAAACAGATGATGGTAGTCTCTGCCGACCAATATCTGAAATCCGATGTGACATACTCATTTTTTGCGGGAACCGGCAATATCTTAAAAGATTTTGATGTGCTGCCCCCGGATGAAGATGTGAAAAAAACGGAAAAAGCAGAGGATACAGCGCAGGGCACAGAGAAGCCGCAAGGCGGAAAATCAATAATAATAAAGCTTGTTCCCAGGAATTCGCATCCTCAGATCGACTACATTCATTTATGGACAGAGGATAGCACGTTCCTCACGGATCGTATTCAAATCGTGGATCATTTCGGGAGCGTGACGGATCTCTTTTTCACAAATATCAAGGTGGATCAGGAAATCCCTGCCGGTCGTTTCACATTTATTCCCCCTCCGGGCACTGAAGTAATTGAGCAGTAAACGTTGCACAGGCACTGCATCCGGAGTCTCGCAGGCTCGCTTACCTGCACGCGATCAGGGCAACCAGCATAGGTTGACTATAGCTGGT
>JAIWHJ010000192.1:0-4688 GCA_048629695.1 Promethearchaeota archaeon | reverse complement strand
CACGTTTACGTTCACGAGCACGTTAACGTTGAACATAACACTGCGAACAAGCCAAACATTAACTTGTCACTTTTTTGTATTGCACCCGTTGCAGCCGGATGGGGCAGGCGAATAGTCGGTTTTAGTTTGTATTTTTAAAGGAGCAAGGAACATGGCAAAGACAATAACAGAAAAAATATTGGAAAATCACCTGGTTGAGGGTCGTCTGGAAAAAGGTGAAGAGATCGGCATCCGCATTGATCAGACCCTGACCCAGGATGCCACAGGTACCATGGCCTATCTTGAATTTGAAGCAATCGGCATTCCAAGAGTGCAGACCGAGCTGTCGGTCTCTTATGTGGACCATAATCTGGTTCAGTCTGATTTCAGGAATGGTGACGACCATCGGTTCCTTCAATCCGTTGCCCGGAAATATGGTCTCTACTTCTCCCCCCCCGGGAACGGCATTTCCCACCAGATCCACCTGGAGAGATTCGGCAGTCCCGGCAGGACTCTCCTGGGTTCCGACAGTCATACTCCTACAGGCGGAGGTCTCGGCATGCTGGCAATCGGTGCCGGCGGGCTTGATGTGGCCATGGCAATGGCCGGAAAGCCATTTTTTCTGATAATGCCGAAGGTCTATGGAGTTAAGCTGACCGGCCGATTGCCGGAATGGGTGTCGGCCCGGGACGTGCTCCTCGAACTGCTCAGGCAACTCTCCGTCAAGGGCGGTGTAGGGTATGTAATGGAATATTTCGGCCCAGGCGTTAAAGAGTTATCTGTAACAGACCGGGCGGCCATAACCAACTTCGGCGCCGAACTGGGGGCCACTACTTCGGTGTTTCCGTCGGATGAAAATACTAAAAAATTTCTGGAAAGTCAGGGACGGGGCAGTCGGTGGGAAGAGCTTGTAGCTGATGAAGGCGCCTGTTATGACGAGGTGATTGAGATTGACATGTCCACACTGGAACCGCTTATCGCCTGTCCCTCATCTCCGGATAACGTGGTAAAGGTTCGGGAAGCGGCCGGTAAGCCCGTGTTTCAGGTGCTGGTGGGCTCATGCTCCAATTCATCGTTGCGTGACCTGATGCTTGTCTCCAAGGCGCTGGATGGTAAACAGGTCCACAATGACGTGAGTTTCGAAATCAACCCCGGCAGCCGTCAGGTCCTGGAGAATCTTACGGCCCAGGGATACATGCTCTCTCTGATCAAGGCCGGCGCCCGCATCCATCAGGCAGGCTGCCTTGGATGTATTGGAATGGGGCAGGCGCCGGCCACGGATACAATTTCACTAAGGACCTTTCCCCGGAATTTTCCGGGCCGCAGCGGGACCAAAGACGACCGGGTTTATCTATGCAGTCCTGAAACCGCGGTTGCGTCGGCGCTCAAGGGGTGCATCACGGATCCGCGTGATCTGGGTGCGTATCCTGAATTCAGTCTGCCTGAGAAGTATCTGCCCGGTGATCAACGGATCGAACCGCCGAAATCAGAGGGTGAAAGTACCATGATCATCCGTGGACCGAATATAGCGTCCTTCCCTGAGTTTGATCCTGTCCCCGAGACATGGGAAGGCACAGTGCTATTAAAGACGGCCGATAATATTACTACTGATCACATTATGCCCGCAGGCGCTCAGATACTTCCGCTCAGGAGTAATATTCCAGCTATCAGTGAATTTGTATTTAACTCCATTGACCGGGAATTTGTCCAGCGGGCAAAGAAAGCAAGCAGCGGTATGGTTGTGGGAGGTGAGAACTATGGTCAGGGATCATCCAGGGAGCATGCCGCACTGGCGCCGCGTTATCTTGGAGTGCGCGTAAAACTGGTCAAGAGTTTTGCACGCATTCATAAGGCAAATCTGATTAATTTCGGCATCCTGCCGTTTACCTTTACAACGGCTGAAGACTACGACATAATCAAGCAGGGTGCAAAGGCGGTTATTCCGGATCTAAGAAAGAATCTTGAATCCGGGGCAGAGGTCTTTGTGTTGGATGTAGCCGGCTATGAAATTGAAATCAGCCTGGATATCTCCACACGGCATCGCGAGATACTCCTGGCAGGCGGTCTCCTGAACTGGGCAAGATAGCAGTAAACGGCCACAGTCGGCGCATCCGGAGTCTCGCAGTCTCGCTTACCCGCACGTGATCAGGGTGACCGGTTGTGGGCTATAACCGGTCACCCTGATCACGCATTTATGCCCCCTTGCGGGGTGCACCTGCACCGACTGTGACTGTTTACTCAACCATGAACCCGGCAACCTTAGCAGGTATAATTTTTTGTACTTTTTTGTTTCCGGTTTCCTTGTCGATCTGATAAGTAACTTTAGGGCTCGCCCAAAAATAACTTCACATTTTCATGCGCCGATCCATCCCGCATGGCTGCGTTGCTTGTCGGTTAAATAGCCCTGCTATTCGCCCTCCTCGCGCCTTGCCATGCGGGCGCCTCAACACCTTAAAATGTAAATTTATTTTGGGGCGAACCCTTGCCCAGATAGGCATCAATCACACTGGAATCGTTCTGGATTTCTTCCGGAGTTCCTTCGGCTATCACCTCGCCGAAAACCAGGGTCTGTATTTCCTGGCAGAGTTCCATGACCAGTTTCAGCCTGTGTTCAATTAAAAAAATGGCCAGCCCGAATTTTTTATGAACCTTACGGATTATTTCCATCATCTGAATCAACTCTTCCGGGTTCATACCGGCTGTCGGCTCATCCAAAAAAAGGATTTTCGGTTCCATGGCCAGCGCCCTGGCCATCTCAACCCTTCTCTGAGCCCCGTAGGGCAGGTTAAGTACATTCTCGTGCGCCAGATCGCTGATACCGACAAGTTCCAAAAGGCCATATGCCTTTTCTTCGGCCTCTGCTTCCTGTCTCTTTCGTTTCGCTGTTCCAAAAAAAGCTCCTGCCAACCCGTAGGTCATCTTCGAATACTGGGACATGATCACATGATCAAGAACGCTCATATGCCGCCACAGCAGCAGGTTCTGGAAAGTTCGACCAAGCCCTGCGGAAGCAATCCTGTGGGGCTGAAGTCCCACCAGATTCTCGCCTCCCAGATGAATGGACCCTTCAGTGGGCTGGTAAATGCCGGTTATCAGATTAAAAACAGTCGTCTTGCCTGCTCCGTTGGGACCGATCAGTCCTATGATCTGTCCGGGATCAATTTTAAGATTGTAGTCGTAAACAGCCCGCAGTCCGCCGAAATAGTGGGTCATTTTTTCTACCTGAAGCAATGACATATTACACCTTTCCCTGCTTTTTCTTTTTAGGCTGGATCAACTTTTTCACACTAAACTCCTTAAAGGCAATCAATCCTGTCGGACGATAGATCATCACCAGGATCAGAAGCAGCGGAATGGCAATCCATTTAAAAAGTTCCAAAGGCCGCAGGGCTTCACCAAGCAGGCTCAGGCTCACAGCGCCCACAATCGACCCGTACACGGAATTCAGGCCGCCGAAATATACCATTGCCAGAACCTCGGCCAGTTTCTGAATGCCAAACGTTGCAGGATTCACATAGCCAAGTACATGGGCAAACAACCCCCCTGCCACACCGGCCCAAAAGGCGGCAAACATGTAGGCCACAAGCTTTGTACGCCTGGTATTGACGGTCATTGCATTGGCAGCCGTTTCTTCATCCCGTATGGCGTTAAGCGCCTTGCCGAGGGTGGAGCGGACAAAGTTATTGATTACCCAGATACAGACAACGGTCCAGGTAAAAACCGTGGGCAGATTTGCCCAGTCCGGCTGACTGCTAAGTCCGCGCGGTCCACCTACAAATTCCAGGTTTTCAATCAGGCTTTTAACAATAAACATAAACGCCAGAGAGATAATCGCAAGGTAATCTCCCCGCGTTCTGAAAGAAGGAATTGCGACTATCAATGCCCCGAGGGCCGCCACGCAACCGCCAAAAATGAGTCCAATCGGAAACAGGAACGGACCTAAAAAGGAAGGTATAAGCGCCTGCCCGAACATGCTGTCGTCAACAAAAAGTGATACGGAAAAAACCGAAGCAGTATACGCCCCCAGCGCCATAAACCCCGGATGTGAACAAGAGAACTCACCCATGTAACCGTTTATCACGTTCAGGCTTACGGTTACCATGATAGCGATCAGGGTAAATTTGAGCGTTATTAACCGATAGTCGCTAATTTCGGCCCAGATATGGAAAATTGCGTAAAGCAGCGCCAGGTGGACAAGTACTGATCCCTGCATTGAAAAATTGATCAGTCTTTCCGCCAGCCGGTTGGCAGGCGCAAGGGTCAATCGCGCAACAATACCGATGGGCAAAATAAATATCAACAAAACGTAAAGCATTGCGCTGGGAACAAGCATTGGTTTTTTAAGCATGATTAAAAAGCCGAAAAGCGCCGGGATTTTAGGCAGACCCAAAGCCAGTGCCAGCGGAGTTCCCACAATTTGTTCCAGAATAACCGCAATCAGTGCGCCGAAAAGCCATCCCAGAATCGGTACCCTGGAAAACATCTCCAGGATTTTGCTTTTTAATCCTGTTTCAGGTGTAGATAATTTGCTTTTTGTTGCTCCCATTTAAATCCCTTTCACTAAAAAACTAGTGATTTCTTCACGCCTTGTGCCCGTTAGGGCTCGTCAAAAAATAAATTGTACTTTTTGGCATCTTCATTATGTGAAACGGAAGTGGGACTTTAGTCCCGCCTTTTGAGGGATGCAGTGGCTGTGTTGGACTAAAGTC
>JAIWHJ010000191.1:0-4703 GCA_048629695.1 Promethearchaeota archaeon | reverse complement strand
TTTAAAAATTTCCAGTTTATCTGGGTTAGTCCAACACAGCTACTGCATCCCTCAAAAGGCGGGACTAAAGTCCCACTTCCGTTTCACATAATGAAGATGCCAGGAAGTACAATTTATTTTTTGCCGAGCCCCTATGACATTGATAAAATCAAATGTCATGGCCTGCCGGTCTTATAAAATGAATATAATTGACAACTCAAGCATGTCAACAGAAAAAAGGGGATACAAAATTGTCAAAAATTTGTTATAAACATGATTTATTTTATTCCCATCCCTTAGCGTGGAGTTATAAAAAATTTTATGGACCAATTCAACAGACTTGTGCTTGTGTCCACACCTTGGCCCCTGTACAATCGGCCGTCCATACAGCTTGGATCTCTCAAGGCGTATATCCGTTCGCAATTTCAGGACATTGGAGTTTCGGCCCATCATTTTTACCTGAAAATCGCCGAGTCTGTTGGATATAGTCTTTACGAGGCCCTTTCCGAGCGGACCTGGCTTGCGGAATCGGTTTATGCCGGGCTCCTGTTTCCGGAAAAAGAGAGTTCCGCGGAAGAGCTCTTCTATCGTGAGGCAAAGAAGGTTCCGCGTGCGCGAAAGATTGACTTCAAGGATCTTACAACCCGTGTCCGGGCCGCTTCAGATCAGTTTATCGACAACATTGACTGGGACTCTTTCGGCCTGGCCGGGTTTTCCATCTGCCTGTGTCAACTGACCTCATCCCTTTATTTTATCCGGCAAATAAAGGAAAAACATCCGGGCCTCCCGATTGTTATAGGTGGGTCCATGTTTGCGGGAGATTCCGTTATAGACCTTATGGCGGCATTTTCTGAAATTGATTATGCCGTGAACGGGGAAGGTGAGCTGCCCTTTGCACGGCTGATCGGGTTTCTTAAGGACGGGTATTCACCTGATGAGATTCCGGCTGCCGACGGACTTGTAACCCGGCGAACTCTTAATGATTCCGCATCCCTTGAGTTTGACCAGATACAAGATCTTTCCGATTTGCCGGCGCCGGATTATGATGACTATTTCAATCTGCTGAATACATTTGTATTTGAAAAACGCTTTTTCCCTTCACTCTGCACGGAGATATCAAGGGGGTGCTGGTGGAATCGACCTCATGCGGGCAATAAAATATCAGGATGCGCGTTCTGCAATCTCAACCTTCAGTGGAAGGGCTACCGGGCAAAAAATCCCGGCCATGTGATCAATGAAGTTGACGCATTGACTACAAGATATAAGACCTTTAACGTGGCCTTTATGGACAACGCCCTTCCTGTAAAAAGCTCGAACGAGATATTCAGGGGCCTTTCCGGACTGGGAAAAGATTTTTCCATTTTTGGAGAGATTCGTGCGACAATGAATTTCAAGGTGTTGCACTCCATGAGCGCCGCGGGACTGAACGAAGTCCAGATCGGTATCGAGGCCCTCAGCACGAGCCTGTTAAAAAAACTCAACAAGGGTACAACCGCAATTCAGAACCTTGAAATAATGAAACACTGTGAAGAACTCGGAATCGCCAACATCTCAAACCTGATCCTCCATTTTCCGGGAAGTGATGAACAGGATGTTAAAGAGACCCTGCGCTCGTTGAATTATGCCATGATGTTCAGGCCATTAAGGGTTGTTCACTTCTGGCTCGGCATGGGCAGTCCGGTTTGGAATGATCCGGGAGCATACGGTATCCGGGCGAGATTCAACCATTCTTATTTTGCCCGTCTGTTCCCGTCCTCCACAGCTCGTTCCATCCGTTTCATGATTCAGGATTATCACGGCGACAAGGCGGTTCAGAAAAGGCTGTGGCAGCCTGTTAAACAAAAGGTCAGGGCCTGGAAAAAAGCATATGAAGAACTTCATGCGGCTGTTAACCCCGGCCCCATTCTCAGTTACAGGGACGGGCCGGATTTCCTTATCATCCGTCAGCGAATTCCGGGAAAGGAGGCCGTAACACACCGTTTGACCGGGACTTCCCGGAAAATTTATCTGTTATGCAGATACCATCAACCGCTTAAGGCCATTCTTAATAAATTTCCAAAATTCAACCAAGAAAAGCTTGTGCCGTTTTTAAGTATGATGGTTGACAAAAAATTGATGTTTGAAGAAAATGGGCAATACCTGAGTCTTGCAGTCAGGATGAGGTACATGAGAGGTTCAAGGGGTTAAAGGTTCAGAGGTTCAGAGGTTCCGGGTTCAAAGGTTCAAAGGTTTATCTGATCAGAATTTTTTTTATTCAACCCTGAACCTCTGAACCTTTATTTAAACCTTATATACAAACCTTCTTTACCTGTTCCAGGTCTATCAATCCCTCAAATATCTTTCTGATTCCATCCATCCTTAAGGTACGCATACCATCCGCTATCGCCTGGTTTCGTATTACTTCCATATCTTCTTTCTTTTTTATGGCTATTTTTATTTCTTCAGTTCCCACCAGCATTTCATGAATTCCGAGACGTTTTAAGTAGCCCATCTTGCCGCAGGAAATACAGCCTGTTTTCCGCATCAAGGTCAAATCTTCGGAATACTCCGATATCTTGTCGGCTCTAAAATATTCTTCACCATAGGACATTACCAAATCCTCATATTCTTTCTTGTCCGGATGGTAGGATTTCTTACATTTCACACAAAGACGACGGGCCAGACGTTGGGCCAGTACCGCTAACAAGGCATCCGCAAAGCTGATCGGATCCAAGCCCATTTCAATTAACCTCATTACCGTCTCCGGCGCCGTGTTGGTGTGCAGTGTGCTGAGAACCAGATGACCTGTCAAAGAAGCCTCAATAGAAATTTTCGCTGTTTCTATATCACGCATCTCTCCAATCATGATAACATCCGGATCAGCGCGCAAAAAAGAACGGAGCGCCGACTGAAATGTAAACCCGATCTTTGAGTATACCTGTACCTGCCTCAGGCCGGGTTGCGTTATTTCAACAGGGTCCTCGGCAGTCCAGATTTTACGCTCCGGCGTATTAATATGCCCAAGGGCGGAATGGAGAGTGGTGGTTTTGCCGGAACCGGTAGGTCCGACGCAAAGAATAAGGCCATAGGGTTTGGCAAGAACCTCTTCAAAAGCAATCAGGTTTGCGGGAGAGAACCCCATCTGATCAAGGGGCAACGGCTTGGCTGAGGCCAGAATACGCAGCACAACGTCCTGTAACCCACCCACTGTAGGGGTAACCTCCACCCTGAATTCCACTTTTCTCCTGTCAAACCGGGCGACCATCTTGCCGCTCTGTGGTCTTCGGCTCTCGGTAATATCCAAATTGGATAAAATCTTGATCCTTGCTACAAGCGCTCTGCTGTACGTCTTGGGAATAACATGCACCTTATGGCAGATACCGTCAATCCGGTATCGCACCTGAACAGGGTCCCTTCCCAGGCCTGGTTCAATGTGAATATCAGATACATTTTTTCTATACCCGTCAACAAGAACCTTGTTCACTAGACGAATGACCTTTGAATCAGATTCATCAACACTACTATGGTGCGTCTCCTCCTCCTCAACATCCAGTTCTTCTTCTCCCAGTTCATCAAGAATGTTTTCTACCTGCTCATCGTCCTTGCCATACAAGCTGTTTATGAAATTGCTGATGCTTTCGCTAGTGGAGACCACCATCTCAATCCTCCGGTTGGCGTGGAACCGGAGAGCTTCGGAGGTACTGGAGTGACTGGAAGGATCAGAAGTCGCTACTACCAAACAATTGCCGTTTTCTTTAATAGGCAGAATCCGGAACTTTTGGACAATTTCAGGAGAAATAAGGGCTATTGCCTTATCGTCTAAAGTAAAATCCTCAAAGTCAAAATAAGTCAATCTGAATTTGGTGGCAAGCGCCCTTAGTACCTCTTCTTCAGTAACCAGACCACCTTCGATCAAGAGGGCGCCAAGTGGTATCTTTTTACCTTTGGCCTGGCTGGCCAATGCCTGTTCAACCTGTTCGGCGGTAACCAGGGCGGCGGCAATCAATATCTCGCCTATCTTGGCGTGTGGTGACATTTTTTTGGCTTTAATCATCCGACCAATCGTCTCTTCAATGGTCTCCTGCGGCACATTTTCCTGTTCGGAAATAATCTCACCAACCCGGCGCTCTTTCAGCCTTTTCTGTTCAACCAGGGCGTTGTATACATCTTTTTTGGAGATCGCGCCGCTATCTTCAAGAATTTCGCCGATGGGGTTAAACTGACGCCGCAATCTGACGCACCGGAAGGTAAAGAAAACATATTTACAAACACTTTCTTTTTCTATGGAAACGCTGATAAAGCCTGTCTGAAAATTCTGGTCTTCAATAACCCTGACATTAAACTTCTTGCCCGTATTGGTTTCCACCTCCTCCAGTACGCCTTTATCAAAATTTAAACCAGGATAATCAGGTTTGTTTCTCATCTGAAGAATGCAAACGTTTGACAAGGGAAAGGTCTTCTTTATTTCCTTTTTCGTCAGAATCACTTCTATTTTATTTTCGCCGGGATCAAACGGACGGGCAAGATTGGCTTTTACTGATTGATTATTCTTGAATTCCAGGACAATATCAAATTTCATAGCAACCTCTAATAACATAAAAAAATCAACATATTGGAATTTGGCCTGACAGTGGGATCAAAGATGGTTTAGTGCCTTAGTGGTAATTTTCTTGTTTTTTGTGGCAGAAAAACTCCGCGCTCATATGTGACGCCTGCGGTGCCCCATGTTTTAAGGCACTTATACC
>JAIWHJ010000190.1:0-4729 GCA_048629695.1 Promethearchaeota archaeon | reverse complement strand
CGATTCATCTCAAATTCAGCCGGTGTTGCCGAGACATAGACGACCTGATTGACACGTCTGTCAAATTCCTCAAACTTGAGCGGCCTGTTGTCAAGGGCTGAGGGCAGTCTGAACCCGAATTCCACGAGCGTACGCTTTCGTGACTGATCGCCTCTGTACATGGAGTGCAGTTGGGGCACTCCAATATGGCTTTCATCAATAAACAGAATAAAATCGTCAGGGAAATAGTCCAGCAGGGTGGGCGGAGGTTCACCTGGATCTCTCCCGGTCAGGTAGCGGCTGTAATTCTCTATTCCGTTGCAATAGCCAAGCTCCTCGATCATTTCAAGGTCAAACAGGGTGCGTTGTCCAAGCCTTTGTGCCTCCACCAGTCTGTTATTTTTCTCAAAAAAGCGGACCCGATCCTTTAATTCTTCCCTTATTTCAGTGATTGCGACCTTGAGGCGTTCTTTGGATGTGACAAAGTGGCTGCCCGGAAAGATTGTGAGTTCTTTTTCCTGTTTCAGTACCTTGCCGCGAAGAGGGTCAACTATGCTTATCTTGTCAATGGTGTCGCCAAAGAGTTCCACTCGGACAGCCTGCTCATCTTCGTATGCCGGAAAAATCTCTAAAACATCGCCCCTGACTCGGAACGTGCCCCTGAAAAACGAAATGTCGTTTCGCTCATAGAGCATGTAAACGAGCCGTCGCTTGATTTCCTCCAAGGGATAATCCGCCCCTTGTTTCAGGAAGAGGTGCATGTTTTGGTATTCGTCCGGAGATCCCAGACCGTAAATACAGGAAACACTTGCCACGATAATCACATCCCTCCTGGTCAAGAGCGAGCGCGTGGCGGAATGACGCATCTTGTCAATTGCCTCGTTTATGGCAGAGTCTTTTTCAATGTAGGTATCCGACTGGGGGATATAGGCTTCAGGTTGATAATAGTCATAATAGCTCACAAAGTACTCAACCGCATTATCAGGGAAGAGGTTTTTGAATTCACTGAAAAGCTGTGCCGCAAGGGTCTTGTTAGGCGCCATGACCAGGGCCGGGCGTCCGGTATCCGCAATGACCCGGGCCATGGTAAATGTCTTGCCCGAACCCGTCACTCCGAGAAGCGCCTGGTCCCTGGCCCCGGACCTGATCCCGCGGCTCAATTTTTCTATAGCGCCCGGCTGGTCGCCGGCTGGAGTGAATTCTGTTGTTATTCTGAAATTCATCACTCATAATTACCATTCACTGGAGAGCTTTCTTTCCACTTCTTTCCATTTTGAATGAATGTGTGCAATTGCATCCATGGCAATATCCAAGTGTGTTTCCATATGTTCCGAATATATCTCGTCATGAAGCTTTTTATCTTTTATACCTCGTTTCTGGAGAGGCATATCCGAGACCAGCATGATGGAACTAATGGGAATCTCATAATGATAAGCCACGGAAAAAAGTGTTGCGAGTTCCATTTCTATGGCAAGTATTCTCTGCTGCCTCAAGTAGTTGACAAACTCCTCGTCAAACTCCCACAATCGCCTGTCGGTCGTATAAACGATCCCGCATCTGGGATCCCGGCCGAATTTCCGAACAGCCCCGATACAATACCTGTTTACTGAAGATGTCGGAATGGCCGGAAATTCCGGTGGGATGTAATGTCTGCTCGTTCCTTCACCTCGGATGGCTGCGGAAGGAATAATAAAATCTCCAATCTCAAGAATGTCATCTATCCCGCCGCACATGCCGAGCATGACGACTGATTTAAGATTGTCCAGGTAGGCGAGGCAGTTGATGAGCAGGGCAGCCTGGGGGGAACCGATGCCAAAGTCAATCATAGTGCAGTTCAGGTCTTTGGCATTGACAATACGAAAATTTCCCTCTGAAAACTCCCCTTTGGTTTTTTCCTGGAACCGGTTGATATACTGCCTGAAATTCGTGATAAGCAGATATTCGCAAAAATCATCCAGTTTGCAGTTGGTATATCTTTCTAAAGTCTGTTTAATGTATTCATGTTCTTTCAGTGCCATTTAGAAACTCCGTTGATTTTATCAATGTCATAGGTTCCGGGCTCAAATTCCTAGGGTAAAAATAATTGCAAAACCATCAACCTCTGAATCTCCGAACCCCTGAACCTCTGAACCTCTTATCCACCTGAGTAGTTATGAAGAGTGAAGGGTGAAATGGTCGTATCCCTGAAATGTTATTTCAGTGATTCGGCCGTCGCGATTAAGATGAACGCCGTCTCTGTTAATAATCCTTCCAATGCAGTGGATTTCCTTGCCGGTTTTTTCCCGTATCAAGCTCGGCAGGGTCTTTTGCATATCAGGCGCGGTTGTGAAAATGAGGTGGTAGTCTTCTCCTCCGGTCAAGGCCCAATCTACTGTGGAACAATTGAGGCGGGATGCGGCTTTTATCAGCTCGTTTGAGACAGGCAGTCCTGATGCATTGATTTCAGCGCCGACTCCGCTTTCACTGCATAGATGCGCAAGATCCGTTGCCAACCCGTCCGAAAGGTCCATCATGGCATTCACATGGCCGCATTCGGCCAGAACAAGGCCTAGATCAACCTGTGCCTCGGGATCAAGATGGGCCTTGATTAATTGTTTAAAGGATTCTCGGAAATCGGATTCTCCCAGTCTGCACAGTTCGAGTCCTGCAGCCGCCTCGCCCAGAGGGCCGGAGACCCATACAAGATCGTTTACCTGGGCGCCGCGCCGGTAGAGGATTTGCTTCTCTTTTGCCTGTCCTACAATAGTTACGGTAAATGCGATATCGTGCCTGCTTTTGACGGTGTCCCCGCCGATAAGAAGCACGTTATGAAAACGCAGCACATCAAGAAAACCGGCAATAAAGCGGTCAGGCAGGGATTCAGGAGTTGAGGAGGGAAGAGCAATAGAGAGAAGAGCGAATTTCGGGGTTCCGCCCATTGCGGCAATGTCGCTTATATTTACAGATGCGCTTTTTCGGCCGACAAGCTCGGGCCGATGCCATGAAAGATCAAAATGTACGGATTCGGTGAGAGTGTCGGTTGTGATAAGCCATAGTTCATCTGTGCCGGAGCCGGCACGAAATACACCACAGTCATCACCAATGCCCTTTACCAGTTGTTCGGAATTCGTGACAGGAATCAGATTGCTGATCTTTCGGATCAGACCGCGTTCAGAGATATTCAGGCTTGTCATGATTCATTTCACAACTCTTAACGTAGTCTTTTTTTTAGCCTTTAAGTCCTTTTTGTCCAGCGCAGGCTGGGGCCCTGACACGGTTTTTTTAAAATTAACCGCCTGCATGAACCTTTTGTCTCCTTCCATGGTAAAGATTTCCTCTCCTGAAAACTGCGGAGTTCGCAGGGTCCAGGTTATCTGCCGAGGAGGGATTGTAAGGGCATGCATGGTCACATGCCACCATTCACCCCTTTTGGCAATGTCCCTCACAATATTAGAAATAAGCGCGTAAACAATGGTCCGTGGGTTATCGGCAACGATCAGGACAATGTCACCTTCCGAGGTAACATTTTTAAAAGGGATAACCTTTTTCAGCTCTATTACAACCTGTTCTATTGCCGGAATATCAGTCATAAGGGTTCAAGGTTCAGGGGTTCAAGAGGTTCAGGGGTTCAGGGTTCAGGGTTCAGAGGTTCAAGGGTTCAAGGGTTCAAATCGACTAATTCCCTATTCAACCATCCCCCAATTGGTTTTTCATCACTCATCACTCGTCACTCGTCATTAGTCATTCATAAATTCCTCGCCGCCTGCATTTTTTTATGCAGCCGTTCGGCCCGCAGGCAGAAGCTTTCAAGTTTTGCGTTTATCACCTGGGGAAAGGACGAGCCGTCGCTTTCTATGGCCAGGAAAGGCAGGTCATCTACATCTGCAAGCACGGTTTTTAAATATTTATTATTGGGATCGGTTGCCAGTTTGCCTTTTCCCGTCATGGTCTCTACAAGAACGGACTCGGAAAGCCGGTTCGGCATGCAGCCGAACGGGCCGATTGCAATCACGCCGCAGGAATGGGACACAATCTCCGACATGGCGCTCCCGACAGTCAGGATCGCCTCGCCTGTCAGGTTTGGTGAAAAAAATGGCGAGCCGTTTGCAATCACGGCCTTAAGATCCACGGGTTTTGAATCAAGAAGTCCTGATCGTGACAGTGTAGATTTAAGTTTCTTTTCGTACTGGCCCATTATCTTTTTCTTAAGCATGAATTCCAATTTTTCCATTGTCGACATATTGTAATCGATCAAATTTTTGTCCACCAGAAAATCGGAATAGTGAATCCATTCCGCCACAGGAGAGCAGATGACTGCAAACCCCTGTTCAGCCAGCCGTTCGGTAATATATTGGCGCGAGATTCCATCCCTTCTGACAAATATCTCTCCCACAAGCGATATTACCGGCACTTCATCAATAGGCCGTTTCATCGGTATCCGGCTTAATCGTTCGGCAATCACGGCAGCCTGTTGTTCGATTCCGGAGACATCCCCCTTTTCAAGTTCATCCAGAACAAGCTTCCACTCACTTTCAAAAATACTCATTGCCTCGGGAACATCGACCGCATTTGCCAGGATGACTGATCTTGTGTCTTCAATTACATCTCCGATCACAATCGCGCACCATGCCAGTTTATGAAATTGGGTTCCCAGTCCTGCGTATGAATTTTCCGAGGTAAGGGAGAGCATTGTCACATCAGGCAGTTCGAGCCGCTTGATCAGGTCTTCCATAAAGACGTGATACTGGCCGAACCTGCAGGGGCCCGCGCC
>JAIWHJ010000189.1:0-4743 GCA_048629695.1 Promethearchaeota archaeon | reverse complement strand
GAAAAATGGTTTTGATATGAATACTCGGCGTATGATGCCCCACCCTTGACGACCCACGCCTGATTGGACCACCGACTCGGCTCGGCGGGACGGGCGTGGACATGACCGTTTAAGACAACATGGGAACGTTTCGCCAGGTATTCCAGAGTATTTTGTCTGCTGCCGTAGGTGTTGTAATCGTGTTCGTTCAGCCATTCGTGTGGATGATGAAATAAGGCAAGGGTTATGGGTGATTCATCATCATCGGTATTGTCCGGGTTCATTAGCTGTTTGTTGGCCGCCATCTTTTCCAGCAAGGGTTTACCCAGCCAAAGCTTGTCCCTGTCTTTGTCCCCTCTACAGAACCAGGCCGAGTTAATAACCACGAAGCGAAGACCGTTTTTTTCCGTTTTGCCGGTGAGATATCCGGATTGGTCCCCGATTTCCACTGGTGATATCCCCAAATCTTCACAAAAACCGACAAACGCCTCAAAGGGACGTGAAAAATTTTCAAGGAGCTCCAGTTTCAACCAGTCATCAGCGTCTTTTGCAGTGTCCGGTGGTTTCATGCCAATAGTTTTATTTCTGTCAATGTCGTGATTTCCCGGACAGATGACAACGGATTGCGGCGCAAGCTTTATGGAAGGAAGAAGATGATCCCTGAACCATGACAGGGCCTGATCGTAATCCGCTTTTATCCCTTTCCAGCCGATGTCCCCGGAGACGGCCACGAGGTCGGGGCGCCACTTTTCATCGAGCGCTGCCAGTGTTTTGGTCAATTCCTCAAGCGTCAAATTCCGTTGATCCACAGCCGTGGACGCAATCTTCTCCGTCGGCTCCATGCCGAAATGCAGGTCCGACAAATGCAGAATATTTACTTTGCCCGCCATGACGATTCCTCTCCTTGAAACGTTTTCCTTTTCGTGCCTTCCTGGAAGCCAGCAGCAGATTTTCAATGCGGTCACCCAGGGTGAATTTTCGATTCCTCGGAAATGTGTCTATTTTGGGAATCATCCACAAGATGTAGTCATATAACCGGGTTATTGCATCAACTTCTTTGGGCATTTTAAAAATTTCCGACTCGCCTTCGGCGGGTAAAGAGTAAAAGATTAAAAGGGCAAAGATTAATTTTTAGTCCTGGAGCAACGAAAACCAATATCGTTGACCCTGAGGTCCGGGTGGTAGCTGAGGCGGTTCCCACAACGCGCGAAGTTCAGGTTGAAGTTCCAAGAACCCCCGCGAAGCATTGGTATTTGTCGATTTTTATCTTTTATCAATTGCATGTAATCATAAATCGCCTTCTTTTGCTTGTCTCTGGAACTAGAAATTGTTTTATCATACAATTCCTGCGCATACGTCTCAAACCGGAAATCATCCAACTTCTTTTGGGTGTGATAACTGGTTCCTGTCCACTCCCATACATTTCCGGCAAGGTCATTCACACCCTCCGGCGTTTCTCCGCCCTTAAAAATCCCTACTGCCGAAGTTCTTTCAATTTTGGTCTCTTCCACATTGGATCTGTTTTTATCAAAATCTTTTCCCCAGGGGTAGACCCGCTTTTCGAAACCGGCGGCAGTCGCCTCCCACTCTTTTTCTGACGGCAGTCGGTAAATAAATCCGTCGTTCCTGACTTCGGTCAGCCAGCGGCAGAAGGCGGCTGCCTCATACCAGCAAACGCCGACTACGGGATGGTTGAGGCAGTTCCATTGCCGGTCGTGCCACCACATAGGATGCTTCACGCCAGTGTGTTTCAGCCATTTCATTCCTTCAGGGGTCCAGAACGCCTCTTTTTTATATCCGTTGCTGTCAATAAATTTTTTGTACCATTGATTGGTCACGAGGTATTTCGACATTTCAAAACCGTTTAGGACAACTTCTCCAACGGAGGTGTCATACTTTCCATCCGGAATGCTGGTAAATATTTCCAGATCTCGTCGGTCGCCCAACCATCCCAGGATTTCCCCGGCATCGGCACGGTCCTTTGGTCCGGCTTCCGATGCCATGATGTCTTTCATTTTTTCCGCCGCCAGATCGACAACATTCGTATTTCGCCGGTCTTCATGAATATCCAAAATGGATCGCGCGCCCAGGCGCCAACCATAAAACGGCGCCGCATCCTGCCTTTTAAATGCTTCTTCCACAATATCATTGGCCCATTGACGATTGTCGATGCTCAGCAAACCGACAAGCAGCTCGATCACCTCTTTGAACCACTCGTCCTGCCAGTAAGTTTGAATGGCTTCATCATATTTTGTTTTTCTGTCCTTTATATAGCCGGCGGTTAAAAATTCCTGAAATGTCAGATGTCGAAACATCAACTGCCCGCCGTCGAATTTCAGCAAACCGCAATCCGGCTCGATTCGATTGAATTGTTTTTGAATATAGGTCTGGTATTCATCGTCGGGTCGATCGCCCTGACGATACACCTGTTTGAGGATATCGAGCGCAGGCTCCTTGTCGATCCCTTTCAATTTTTGGGGCGATGTATGCATATGAAAGGCAAGCGTCATCAGAAAGCTTAGCACCTGCTCCGGGTCCGGAAACCTGCGGTGCAGCATGTTTTCAACGAATTTTTTGTAAAGTTCCGCCCGCTGCCCGGGCAGCTTTCTCTCGTCGTAATAAAGAATGCATACAGCGGTGAGCATCAGCGGGTTGTGGACAAGTCTCTCCACACCGGGGACGGATTTGATTTCACTGATCATCCCCTCGGCCGTCTTTTCGATAGGTTTCGATTTCGAACGCTTCACATGTTGAAACCATTTGAAAATACATTTTTCCACCTGTTCCATAGTAAGGGGTAAAATCGTGGCTTTTCTGTCTTTTATAAAATCAACGACATCTCCTTCCAAACCATGTGGTCTTCCGGCAAAGATAAAGCGTCCGCCTCTGCAATGCCTGCGAAAAGCGGAAAATGAGTTGACCACCACATTTCGAAGCGCCACCGGAATTTCATCCAGGCCGTCCAGGAAAAACAGGGCCTTTCCGGCCGCGCAATAATTTTTTATGGTTTCAACATCCAGGCCACAGCCGCTTTTACGAAAGCTTAATGCCAAAAGCTTAGCTGCGGTTTCTTCGTCCCGGCCTGCATTGGTTATATCAAACGCACGCAAATCTTTCAGGAAAACCAAAACCGGCAGAAAATCGCCCAAATCTTTCCAGTCGGGATTGTTCAGGGCCATATACACGAAATGTTTGACCAGGGTCGTCTTTCCCGACCCGGCTTCACCGGAGATTAAAAGGTCGCCGTCTTCGGCAATCAGGTCTTCTACATCCACGAAATGGCCGCGATCTTTTAACAGAATTTCCAGATCCTCTATTTTGTTTTTGTCTCCTTTTCCGAGAGGATTTGAATATAACGGAATAAACATCTCCGGCAGGCCGACCGTAATAGCGGAACCCTTTTCCCGCAACCGATCCACATCCATGTGACGGCATTTTTCACCGACCCATTCCCGGTAGGCGATAGGAATTTTCAGCGACTGTGGGATTTCACAAACGGTTTCGATTTTGTCATCGTCTTTTTCGTATTCTTTTCTCGGTAAACCGGGAATTGTAAAATGATCGAATATCTCGGCCTGATCCGGCGCCATGTCCGGTTTCCAGCAGCCTTTACCGCTTTTTCCTCTGTGGGTATTGTCGAAAAATCTTCGATACACCCGCACGTTCTGCTGATCGATGTCGATGACCTGATAGCGACGAGGGGTTTCCGGAAGGGTGACGCTATCCAGCCCGGCACTTCCGGTGGCTAAAACGGGAATTATTCTATCGCCCGTTCCCGTCACTTCCGCCCTCGGGAAGTGTTGGTGTCCGTGGAGAATCAGCCGGATGTTATGACTCAGCATCAACGGTTTCAGATCATCTGCGTCTTTGAGGTTTTCCTCATCGTTATCTGAGGAGCGCACAAAATTATGATGCATCAGGGCTACTCTGAAAAGTTCGCCGTTAGGGTCATGGGCGTTCAATTCGTCCAGGGCCTTTTTCAACTGCTCGACCTTTATATTGCCGTAATGAGGGGAAAGCTCGCTTTCATCGACACATGAATTCAGTCCGATAAAAGCTACGCCTTCTTCCGGAAAAACAAAATTGACGAACAGTCGGCTTTCTGTAAACTCATAGGGTATAGACCTTTCGGGAAAAGATGCATCCTTATAAAAGGTGTCAAAAAATTCTTTGTAAAACTTGAATTTCTGAAAATAAGGGGGATTGTAAGATTCGCCTTCCGCATCTGCCATCAATCGCGATGCCTGGCATACCTTTCGGTTTATGTCATGATTCCCCGGGACCATGACCACATATCGCCGGTCGATGTTTAAATAATCGGCGAGGCCCCCAAAAAATTCCCCTGCTGCCTTGTATTCGTCCCGCAGGCTCCACTCGGCGATATCTCCCGTCACGACGATAAAGTTAGGAACAATATTCTGACTGGCTTTCAGTATTTCCAAATCTTCGATGAGTTTGTCCAGTTGTCGGGAATAGTTTTCATCCGGATACAACGGCTTTCGGGAATCTTTGTCCACATGATGTCTCCCGTACTGAATATCCGACAGGTGTAAAATTTGTATCATCTTAAATTCCCTCGCACGATATCCTTACATCTGCGCCCTTCTGAGCTGAATTTTTACCAGAAATTTACAAACTTATTTTTATGTCACATTAACCGGCCGCGGGTGAGCTTCAGGTGTGATCGAATTCAAAACAGGAAACTGTTTGAGCGTATTAGATATCGTTAAGAAAGAACCTAGTATGATGTTGTCGTTGTTTAGT
>JAIWHJ010000188.1:0-4752 GCA_048629695.1 Promethearchaeota archaeon | reverse complement strand
TTTATGTTATACATTTAGTTGGCAAATATCAAGTACAATTTTACGTTGATTCTACTTTTGTTATCAGTACGTTCGAACCAGGCGAACAACTCATTACCTATGTGGGTGCAGTAACCGTTTCGTCCCTATAATCACCCGAAGGGGTTTGCCGGCGTTCTAAACGGTAAAGCGTATTATGCGGTCTGATTACGATATCTTGAAACGGCAGGCTGGATAATGCCGCCAGCAGGAGAATTCCGGTTAGGCCTGTGTGTCTTCCGGAATAAATTTAACCGTTGACCGTATGGGATTTCTTCAGTTTTTTACGGCCAACCCCAGCTATTCCCAAAAGCCCTGTGCCCATGAGTATAATGGTGGCAGGCTCTGGCACCGGAGCCGTGCCCGAACCCATGAGGTTATCATTACCGCAGCCAAGGGTGCGGTTTTTAACTTTGCCGCACGATTGATGTGACCCAGCCATCCTGCTCTTCTGACCAGATAACCTCGAAGCCATAGGGCTGGATTAATTTGGCAACCTCTCCCCTGTTGGTCGATTTAAAACCGCTCATCACCACAACGCCAGGGGCGTTCAATAGCTTTACAATTGCCCCGAATGTTCTAATCGTAACAGAGATTGTCAGGTTAGCCAAAGCCAGGGTCCATTTTCCAGGCGGCAGGTCCTGCACGGTACCGTGTGTCACCGAGACCATGGCCTCAAGGCCGTTTTGCCGTATATTTTCCCTGGCTACTCTTGTTGCCTCCGGATCAATGTCCAGGCACAGCACGGATCGAGCTCCCATTTTTCCCGCAATAATGCCCAGGATGCCGGTTCCCGTGCCCACGTCCAGTACATCCCTGTCACGGACGAGGTTGTGCTCTTGGAGATACTCCAGGGCGTTAACGCTGCCCTGGGTGGAGGGATGACACCCATCGCCAAAGGCCCATCCAGACCTCAGGAAAATGATTTTTCCCCTGGATGCCACATGCCTGTTTAGTGTCAGGGTATGGGATGAGAGTGGGTCGGGCGGGGCCGCAATCCACGAGCGGCCGACCCGCACGGGTTCTCCGTCTCTCAGGAAATTGTAGCGTTCAAGGGGCATAACCTCCCATTCTGTGTCAGCGTGGGTATCCCTTGGAAGGCGCTGGCAAACACGGTTTTGGAGTTCCCTGAGGCAGGAATCCCATCGTCTGGCAGGCTCCCTTGTGACAAGGGTGAGTATCCCTGGAGGACCGTTCAGGATCTGCCAGGGGATGCCTGCGCACAGATTGGCCGGAATATTGACAGGATCGTCCCCCGGAAAACGGATTTGAACGACTATGCCCTTGTTCATGGCCTATTTATGAGAGATGTGTTGTGAGAGTTTTTTGATGTCGTCATCCATTGGTATATGTCTTGCTGATCCTTTATTCTTCTATGTCGAACGCCCAGGGTATATGTTCAATGATCGGTTTCCCAGTACCATGAAACCTGATTGCCAAGACATCAAATCGAATTTCCCAGTCAAAGGGAACCCGCGTTGCTGTGACTCTTCATCCAGTTGGAAGCCAGCCCTGATCACTCATTGTCCAGGTCCTGATCACATACTTTATTATAGCTCTTCTCAAGATTGTATTTAATCTTTTTATTGACAATCTCCACCGTTTTTTCACCAAGATCGACTTCATAGACAATGCCCTCCTGGTTAACGAAAAAAGTCATGATTCCTGAAACCCCATATTTTGCCGGGTAAGCGATCAAACCGAAACCCAGGATCATATTGCCGTTGACAACATAGTCATAGGCACCGCCGGGAGCGTTTTCTCCCTGTCTGGTGATAACTTTATAGTAATAGCCATGGTATGGTTGGGGCTTGCTGGAGTTGACGGCATAGCCTTCACTTGCGGCTTCGGCAATAAAGGAACCAAGGGGGCTTATCTCGTCACCTTCTTTTACCGGCCAGAACAAACCATTTTGTTTCCCTTCGTTACTCTTGATCTGCTGCGCAAATTCACGGACTCCATCACCATCACGGTCTTTACTCGCGTACTCCAGCTGGGCCTCCACATAGGCCTGCATTACCTGGATTACATTAAGCTCATTTTCGCCTATCCTGCGGTTCAGCATCTCTTCCTTACCGGCCATAACGTCGAAAAACCAGCTTTCGCCACTTTTTACAACGGGGATTGCAAACGGCCAGTCGTCTTTTCCGATAATCAGGGTTGCTGAGGTCTGATCGATCATCTCAAGGCGATGTTTTTCATCGTATTTTATGATGAAATCAGCCGCCCCCTCTTTTCCTTCAACTTCATCACCGGAGAAAATAATCTCTTCGGCATCCGGCCCCAGAATTGCCATGGCCATCTTCGTATCATACTCCCGGACCGTAGCGACAAGGGCTGCAACCGCTTCTTGGGGCGAAGCAAAGCCTTGACCTAGCGGGTTCGTCGCGCCGGCAAAACCGTTGTCGACAGTTATTACTGTAAAAACCATCACCGCCAGCGCCATAAACCATAAACCTTGGGCCGTACGCATTATTTTATTTCTCAGACAACTAGTCATAGCAATATTCTCCATATCAAACTGCATATCAACAATTATATTTCATGCTACCTGCGACGACCACCGCCTCGACCGCCGCCCCCGCCGCGACTGACATTGCGGCTGGCGCTGCCACGCTGGCTCATTTGACTGGTCCGCCGGCCGGAGCTGGAGCTCTTGAAAGCGTTGGACTGTTGCGGCCGGGAGCGATTGACTGAACGTTGGCTGCCGGAGAGATCTCGCTTGGTGGTATCGGCCGACCGGGAAGCTTTTTGATTAAAGCCCGGTTCCTGTTTGCGGTTGATCTGCTGACGGTTATTACTGTTAAAGCCCTGTTTTTTAATTGAATCGCGAGTTTTGCGGTCAAGGCCTTGAGAAGCGTGTCCGCGGCCAATATCTTTCTTTTTGGCGGCCCGGTCGGACTGGCCGAAACGTTTCCTCGTATCTCTATTATTGTAAGCCACCCCCTGCCGGTGTTGGGGGTTGTGTTTCCAAGACTTCCGGTTGCCTTTGTCACGGTGATTAATGTTAACGTTTTTGTTGAAATTGGCGGTGCGGTTAATGTCTACATCAATATCACCGCGCCTCCAATTGGGGTGGCACCAGCCGACCGCTGCAGCTCCAATAATAACCCCGGCGGCAAATCCATAACGTGGAGGCGGTGGATACCAAAGATAAGGCGGGTAGGCAGGATACCACCACGAACCGTAAACAATGGTGGAATTGTAGTATGGTACGTAAACAACTTCGGGATTGGCGGACTCAATAATGATGATTTTTTCTTCAATAATAACCTTCTGCTCCTCGGTTGTTTCCAGGTTACCTTCCGCCTTGGCCTTGGCGCGGAGGGTCTGAACCATATCCATGACGGCTTTCTGGTCATCGAGAAAATAGTCGCCCAGTCTTTTCGTGGCCTCAAGATTATCGTTCATTGAAGCCACGACAGTGGGGAAATGACAGAGTGATTTTACGCTGACATCCCATTTTTTTTCCTTTAATGCCTCATCCAGAGCATCTTCCTTGAGGCTGGGATCTTGCTTGACAAAGCGGGCGGCCTCAACAATCTCAAGGGGATAAGTTGCAGCCATAAACATCTGGGCCAGCAACGGGTCCGGGTAGAGAGCGATCGGGGCAAGAATCTGGGTAAGCTCTTCTTGGCTGGCAGCACTCTCTGGTTTACTGACAGCACTATCTGAACTCTGGGCCGACTCCTGTCCATCCTGTCCCGCCGAGGCGTTTCGAACTATGACCGAAGTTGACAGCAAAAGGCTGAAAACAACAAAAAACAACAATACCTGTAGATGATTTTTACAGTTTCTCATAATCTTCCCTCTTTCTCGTGGGGGATGAGATGATAGGAAATCGCTTTTTGCGATTGGACTGAAGCGGCACTCCCAAGCACCACACACAAATTTCTATAGCACTGCTGGAAGCTGCAGGTCAAGGAATTTTCAATGTGTCGTGAAAAAGAGGGAAAAATAAATGTTTTGGCCCCTGGAGGAGTTAATTCACGCATATTTTACGCGCACATGGCCAATAGCTACTTGTGAAAATCAGCTGGACTTCAACGCCATTACGGTTTGAAGACTTTCAATTTTAGTTCTTTTATCATCTTGAAATGCTTCGTATTACTTGAAAAAAGCGGCATATTATTCTCTACGGCAGTAGCTGCAATTATGGCATCTCCAGATCTCAACCCTGAAGACAGGGTATATTCTTCGATATATATTGATGCCCTATGGCCAATATTTTCCGTAAAGGGAAGGACAGTAAAACCATATGATGCAATAAAATCCTTTACATATTTGTGTTGAGTTTTACTTTTTGCGCACTGGAAAAGTTCCATATAACTCTGAATGGAAAGAAATCTGTTCACAGATTTTTCCATGTGCCTTGCGGCTTTTTCATTCCCTCTTTGAACCCATATAAAAATATCAGTATCAAATATCATTGTATCTGGATTTTCGTAGGTCGTTCAGCTCTTCAAGTACTGTTTTTTTATTATTTTGAGCTGACATGCCGAAAAAAGGATGGTCAGTTATTTTTTTGTGCGATTCCCGTTCTGCAGGAATAATAATTCCTTTAATTTTACCATGATATAGAACGGTCACTTTCTCATTCCTGTCAAGAGCTTTTAGCACATCCTTCATTTTGTATCTTAGATCAACAACGGTTGCTTCCATGTCTCTTTTCCCCATATGCTTTAAAATGCATATTTTATGCTATACATTTAGTTGGCAAATATCAAGTACAAT
>JAIWHJ010000187.1:0-4769 GCA_048629695.1 Promethearchaeota archaeon | reverse complement strand
AAGTGGGACTTTAGTACTTTAGAAAATATTTTCTGCGCGTTTTTGGCAGGAAATATTTTCTAAGGTACTTATTACCCCTCAGGGGGGTACTGAAAATAGTCCAGGACCTTTAAAGAATTCCAGTTTATCTGGGTTAGTCCCACACAGCCACTGCATCCCACAAAAGGCGGGACTAAAGTCCCACTTCCGTTTCACATCCCCGTTCCTTAAAAACAGTCCGCTGTTAAAGCGGTTACCTGGATACTGGTATTCTATCATAAATTTGATATCCTAAACAATAGGGTTTGTAAAAAGATATTGCATCAATTCATGAGATGCTTTTGCGAGATATATTTTTATGCCTGTCTTTCAACTGACGAAATCGATAATATTCCCGCCCCCTGAACTGGCCCGTTCAGATGGACTGCTGGCAATAGGCGGTGATCTTTCTGAGGCAAGACTCCTTCTTGCATACGAACAGGGCATTTTCCCGTGGTATTCTCAAGGTGAGCCAATCCTCTGGTGGGCGCCGTCGCCTCGTCTTGTCCTTGAACCTAAAAAAATTCGAATTCCAAAAAGACTTGCCAGAGAAATCAGGAAGGATACTTTTAAAATCACTATGGACCAGGCATTCTCCGAGGTTATAACGGAATGCGCCGACATTCGGGTGGAGCAGGATGAAGGAACCTGGATCACCAATGAAATGAAGAGCGCTTACATCAGGCTTCATGAACTTGGTTATGCACATTCGGTTGAATGCTGGAAGGAGGGGAAACTTGCAGGAGGTCTTTACGGAGTATCTATCGGCACTGTTTTTTTCGGCGAATCCATGTTCAGTCGCGTATCAAACAGCTCTAAGACAGCCTTAGCGACTCTGGCCCGGATTTTAACGGAATGGAAATTTGATATGATTGACTGCCAGATAACCACCAACCACCTGCTGAGCCTGGGGGCTCAGCAGATTAATGGCCGGGAATTCTACACCCGCCTGCAGAAATATGTAAGGCTTCCCACCCGTCGTGGCAAATGGCATCTATAGTGCCCTACGGGCGAGCTATTGAGCTGTTAAGGGCTCGGCAAAAAATAAATTGTTTCTTGGCATCTTCATTATCTGAAACGGAAGTGGGACTTTAGTCCCGCCTTTTGAGGGATGCCGTGGTTGTGTTGGACTAAAGTCCAACTTCCGACAAATATAACAGAATAGCATTTTATTTTTTGCCGAGCCCTAAATCTGAGCGCTATATGGGTAAGTTATTTATTTCCACATCCCTTAGTTCCTCAGCGCATAAAAATCTTTTCTGAATTCCTTGAAGCGGTCCTCTTTTATGGCTGTTCTCATGCCTTTCATAAGGGTTACGAAATAGTGCAGATTATGGATGGTGTTTAAGTGGGAAGAGAGGATTTCCCTTGCCATGTAGAGATGTCTTAAATAGGCGCGGGAGTAATTCCTGCATGTGTAGCAGTCACAGGATTCATCCACTGGTTTCGGGTCATCGAAATATCTGGCGTTTTTAATGACCACTCTGCCTGTTGATGTAAAGAGCATGCCGTTTCTGGCATTCCTGGTGGGCATTACGCAGTCAAACATGTCCACTCCCCGGTATACTCCTTCTACAAGGTCTTCCGGTGTTCCTACTCCCATCAGGTAAATTGGGAAATCCTGGGGAAGCAGGGGCACGGTTTCGCCGATTATCTCCATCATTAATTCATTTGGTTCCCCTACGCTCAGTCCGCCAAGGGCGTACCCGTCAAAACCGATTTCAACCAGTTCATCCACTGCCTGTGCCCTGATATGAGGATACATTCCTCCCTGGACGATGCCGAACAGGAGCTGCCCTGTCTCATTCCGGGCGGCGCGGGAGCGTTTTGCCCATCGCCCGGTGAGTTTTGTTGCGTTGATAACTTTTTCTTGAGTAGCCGGATACGGGATGCATGTGTCCAGGCACATCATGATGTCTGATCCAAGTGTTTCCTGGACAGCCACCGCGTCCTCAGGACTTAAGAAAAGAGACGCCCCGTCGAGATGGGATTTGAATGCCGCGCCCTGTTCGGTAATTTTTGAAAGCTCCTTTAAACTGTAGATCTGAAATCCGCCGCTATCCGTCAGAATCGGCCCGTTCCAGTTCATGAAGCGGTGCAGCCCGCCAAGTTGTCTGATCAGTTTGTGGCCCGGACGGATGAAAAGGTGGTAGGTGTTTGCAAGGATTATTTCGGCGCCCAGTTCGGAAAGATTTTCAGGCGTCACGGCCTTGACCGTGGCCTGGGTGCCGACCGGCATAAAGACAGGGGTCTGGAAGGTGCCGTGGATGGTCTCGACTTCTCCCAGGCGGGCAGGGCACTTGGATGAACTGCCAAGCAGCCGGAATGGAGAACGATTTTTCATTTTTCCTCCTGCCACATGGGAATAAGCTCTGAAATACCTTTTGTCGCCAGTTCCAAAAGATCGTCGAAATCATCCCTGCTAAAGGGTCTTCCCTCGGCAGTGCATTGGATTTCTATTATTTTATTGTCCCCGGTCATTACGAAATTTGCGTCAACGTGAGCTTTTGAATCTTCCTCATAATCAAGATCAAGTATGGGAATTCCGTTAACAAGCCCTGCACTTATGGCAGCAATAGGCGTCAGGGGGACCATATTTTCGATAAGTTTTTTTTTATGCATTATGCCGACAGCATCGCGAACTGCAAGGGCCGCGCCTGTAATGGCAGCGGTTCGGGTTCCGCCGTCGGCCCTGATCACGTCGCAGTCTACGCGTAATGTGTTTTCTCCGAGCAGGGACAGGTCGACCATGGCCCGGAGAGACCGGCCTATCAGCCGTTGAATCTCATATGTTCTGCCCTGGCGCCCTTGAATTGCCTCCCGTGGAATTCTGGAATGAGTCGCGCAAGGCAGGATTCCGTATTCCGCCGTCAGCCAGCCACGGCCGGAATCTTTCAAAAAAGGCGGCACGGATTTTTCAATAGTAACCGAACATGAAACATGCGTGCCCCCCATGGCAATCAGTACGGAACCATCGGCATGCGGCTGAAATCCCCGTTCAATAGAAACAGGCCGGGGTTCATTATTTTTTCGGTTATTTTTTCTCATTTTATTTTAGCCTCCATGTCCTGCAATAAGGGTTCGATTAAAAATAAATTTATAGTATGGGAACTTATACCCCTTCCGGCTGTTTTTCCACGCTAATTTTATAACAAAGTTTTTTTTTTTTGATATTTGTATTGTTTTTTGTATATAACATAATATGAATGCCCGAAAAACGCCTATCCGAAAATTTGGAGGGTTTTCGCAAACATAAGTTCTTGTTGTGGTCTTCAAGCAATGAAGACTCCGGATCCGTAAACGCTGAAATGGTAAAAAAATCGTGAAATCAAAAGCCCTGATATTCATTCTTATCTATTTGATCATAGAGACGTTTTTCTGTCTTCAAGTTGCAACGGCGCAAATCAAAGAGAGACAATACCTGCATATTCTTAAAGAATCAGGACAGCAGAGCGAAGCGTATGAAGGATACAAGGCCGCCATTGCCGAACATCCTGAAGCAACTCCCCTTATTCTTGATTTTGTTGAATTTCTTATCGGCATGGAGAGGTTTGATGAATCCTGGAACCGATTGGAAGAAATAAGGCCTGAAGATATCAATGCCCTGACTGACAACGACAAAAAACGTGTTTCCCTGCTCAAGGCCCAGATTTTCACAAAAAGGGAGGAATTTGATAAGGCAATATCCGAAATAGAGCCCTTTGCGGATTCAAAGGATGTCCAGCTTTTTATTTCAGATGTCTATTTCATGGGAGGGCAATGGAGAAAGTCATTAAGGATTCTCGGAGAGGTGGGAAATTCGGTTTATTATACGCCACACGAAAGGGCCCTTGCCCTGAAGAAAATAGCCGATATCATAAGACTCCATGCTTCCAGAATTAATGTGGATAGCGGGGTCGTGGACTCAAAGGCGCATGGATCGATCCCCTGGAGTTTTATTTCCGGTGAAATTCCCATATACGAAAACGATCGGCTTACCGCATCATATCTGTGGATGGACGGTGGAGATTGTTTCTCCGTGGGCTGGAATGGTTTTTCCGGAAGATTTCCTTCTGTTGAGCTGTTGTTAACCATCACTGATTACGGCGATGCAGGTGGAAGCCTTAAAAAAATCTTTTATCCAACCAAAAAATCTCGTGCGGAAATCAAAGGATACTATAACGAGGTGGAAAGAGAACTCACCGCGATGATGGATGAATTCAGCTTAAAAGAAGGCGGTTCTTTTCGCTTTGACTATAAATTTTTTGATATACTGACAGGATCGTGCCAGTATGAGTATTCAGTCTATCCCCAAGGTTATATGAATATATTGAATATCAGCACCACCTTTGCCCATCATATATCTAAAAAAATTGCCCTGTATCATTCAGGCGGTATGCTTTTGGTCGAGGGAAACGGGGATGAGGCTTACATTGCCCATCATCTTTATATGCCCTCGTATACCTTCAGATTGTCATACATTTTTTCAAACGAGTATTCTGATCATATTGACTTCAAAATAGGCTTGGGCTATCTCTTTGGCATAGAAGATGAAGGATTTGTCTTTTCTCCGGGATGTATTTTTAATTTACACGTCCACAAAAATATCATTGTCAAGGGAGGCGCGGAGTATCGTCTGGATGGCCTTTCCGGAGAGGATGAATGGAGAATCAATGCAGGTATTGAAATACTGTTTTAGTACCTTAGAAAATATTTTCTGCGCGTTTCTGGCAGAAAATATTTTCTAAGGTACTAAAACCCCTCAGGGGGGT
>JAIWHJ010000186.1:0-4777 GCA_048629695.1 Promethearchaeota archaeon | reverse complement strand
GTCTTTTGTATTCATAATTAAGAATTAAGTTATCGAAAGTTGAGAAGGAAGGATCAATAGATTGAAAGCGAGGTTTTAGCGTCAAAAATGTGCAGATGTTCCAGGTTCAAGGCCAGCTTCATCTTTTCGCCAACATTAATAGTCCTTCTTCCCTCACTTTTGGCTATGAATTTTGCTCCTTGAAGATCTATATGCATATTGGTTTCACCGCCCAGAGGTTCGACTACTTCAACAACGCCATCCACTTTCCACTCTTCCGGGAATCTCTTGTCACCATTATCAATCGTCAAATCTTCCGTGCGCAGACCCATGATGACCTCCATCCCATCCTGAATTTTGGCGCCTGGTTTTTCCGGAATGGGGATCTGCAGTGTTCCAGGAAAATTTAGCTTTAGCCCTGTGTCGGAATGAACAATTCTGGCCTGAACCAGGTTCATGGGTGGACTGCCAATAAATCCGGCCACAAAAGTATTATCAGGTTTCTGAAACAGCTCGATGGGTTTTCCGATCTGTTCAATGTATCCGTCACGCATGACAACAATCCGATCGGCCAGCGTCATGGCTTCCACCTGGTCATGGGTCACATAAATAATGGTGGTTTGAACTTTTTGATGCAGCAGTTTTATTTCCGTGCGCATCTGCGTGCGCAGCTTGGCGTCCAGATTGGAGAGTGGCTCATCAAACAGGAAGATGGACGGCTTCCGAACCATGGCTCTTCCCATGGCAACCCTTTGACGCTGACCACCTGATAGTTGGTACGGTTTCCGTTTGAGAAGGTCACTCAGTTCCAGAATATCTGCAACCTCATTGACTCGCCTTTGGATTTCTGCCTTAGGGGTCTTGCTCAGCTTTAACCCGAAGCTCATATTGTTGAATACGTCCATGTGCGGATATAATGCATAGTTTTGAAATACCATAGCCGCACCCCGGTCCTTTGGCGCGATATCATTTACGACACGGTCATCAATAAGGATATCCCCCTTTGTAATTTTCTCTAAACCGGCAATCAGGCGCAATAATGTGGATTTACCGCATCCTGAAGGACCTACAAGGACCACAAGTTCCCTGTCACTGATATCAAGATTAACCCCATGAATAACTTCTGTCTTGCCAAATCTTTTTACAATATCTTTTAAGGTTACGCTTGCCATTATAATGCCCTATATTGTTTTTTTGAGCCTGACCAAAAAAATATCAAACTATTATTCTGATTTTGTCAATCGATATTAAAAAACCATTTTTTGTATGATAAAGTCAAGAATTCTTTATGTATCTCTGATTTTTTGACCTCTTGGCATGGCTTTTTATGTGGAGCTAATAATGTTACCATAAACAATGCTCCATGTATTTGAAATATAAGCATTTGTTTTTTTAACACGGCAGGGTTTTTTTGAAGAATTTAATTCTTGACTCACCTGCAAATTATCTCTAATCTTATAGCAGGTTACATAGATAGAGGTAGACGTTTAAGATCAGCAGGTTAACCCTATTTGAACAAAGGAGGACATGATTATGAAAATGCGTAGATTATTAATGGTTGGTGTAGTTGGAGTTGCAGTTTTATTTTTTGCCGGTCAGGCACTGGCAGAGCCAATTACCATCAATTGGTGGCATGCCATGAAAGGCGCAAGGGGCGAAGTAGTTGCAACGATGATGAAGGCATTTAATGATTCACAGTCTGACTATGTGGTTGTCGGTGCTTACAAAGGGAATTATGACGAAACCATCAATGCCGGTGTTGCCGCGTATCGTGCAAAAAAACAGCCACACTTACTTCAGGCCTTTGAAGTGGGCACACAGACCATGATGCTTTCCGGCGCTATATATCCCGTCTTCAAGCTCATGAAAGATGGGGGATATAATATTGACTGGTCCGGATATCTTCAACCGGTTCTTTCTTACTACATGAACGCAGACGGCAATCTGATGTCCATGCCCTTTAACTCATCCACGCCTGTGATGTATTACAACGTGGATCTGTTTAAAAAGGCGGGAATCCCCGCGTCACTTTCAAAGACAAAGCCCATAACCTGGGACAAACTCGGCGAAATTACCGGAAAACTGGTTAAATCCGGCGTGCCCGGCGGCATGGTCACCGGATGGCAGTCCTGGACCCAGGTAGAAAACTTCAGCGCCATCCATAATATCCCCTTTGCCACCAAGGCCAATGGATACGAAGGTCTGGATTGTGAACTGGTCATCAATAATCCCAAGGTAATTCATCATGTCACCCGGCTAAAAACATGGGCTGACGACAAACGTTTCGTTTATGCAGGTCAGAAATTTCAAGGGCCGAAAGCTGAGTTTATCGCTCAAAAAGCCGGAGTTTACATTGATTCCATCAGTGCCATCGCCAAGTTGCAAAAGGCCGTGAAAGATTTTACCTGGGATGTTGCGCCACTTCCGGTTGAATCCTGGATGAAAGAACCCCAGAACAGCATTATTGGTGGTGCCTCCCTGTGGGTATTCAATGGGCACAGCGAAAAAGAATACAAAGGGGTTGCCGCATTCTTAAAACACCTTGCCAGCCCTGATATGCAGATGTACTGGCATAAGGAAACGGGCTATTTCCCGATCACGTTAAAAGCCTATGAAATACTTAAGAAGCAGGGATATTATAAGGAAAACCCACTTAAGGAAGTCGGCATCAAACAGTTGACCCGCCGGATTCCCACAAAGATTTCCCGCGGGCTTCGCCTGGGATATTTTATCCAGATCCGAAATATCATTAATGAGGAGCTTGAGCTGGTCTGGAACGGCACCAAAACACCAAAGGAAGGCCTTGATAACGCAGTAAAACGGAGTAATAAAAAATTGCGTGAGTTTGAAAAAATTTACAAGAAATAATGTCTTCCGGAAACTGTGTTTAAATTGTAACAGCGTTTCCCTCAATGGGGGAAGCGCTGTTTCTGAACTATTATGATAAAACGATCATTCTTTACATCTAAACTCCTTCCATATTTTCTGATACTGCCCCAATTTCTGGTTACTGTAACCTTTTTTTACTGGCCGGCATTGCAGGGACTGGCACAGTCCGTTATGCGCAGTGATCCTTTCGGGCAGCACAGTACTTTTATCTGGCTGGAAAATTTTATTGCGCTTTTTACTGATCCGCTTTATCTCAAGTCCATTGGGACTACACTGTTTTTCAGCGCATCCGTGGCGACCGTTTCTATTTCCACCGGTCTTTTTATCGCCACCATGGCCAATCGCGCTTTAAAAGCAAAGGCATTGATTCGTACAATGCTGGTCTGGCCTTATGCGGTTGCACCGGCTATCTCCGGTATTCTATGGCTTTTTCTGCTTCACCCGTCTTACGGTGTAGTCGCTATTGCCATTAAACGGTGGCTCGGACTTGACTGGAATCCGGTACTGGACGGGAAAGATGCATTGTTTATGGTTGTTATGGCCAGTGCCTGGAAACAGATCAGCTATAATTTTGTCTTTTTTATTGCCGGGATGCAGGCAATTCCCGGCTCCCTCATAGAAGCCGCTGCCATGGATGGCGCAAGTCCATTTAGAAGATTCTGGAAAATCACCCTTCCCCTGCTGTCACCAACACTCTTTTTCGTTACGGTAATGAATATCATCTATTCTTTTTTTGAGACCTTTGGAGTCATTCACATGATGACCCAGGGAGGACCCGGCGGTGCAACCAATATTTTAGTTTACAAGGTTTATCAGGATGGATTTATCGGCCTGGATCTTGGTTCTTCGGCCGCCCAGTCCATAGTACTGATGACCCTGATCATCGTAATAACTGTTTTGCAATTCAAATATGTAGAAAGAAAGGTCCAATACGCGGGATAGGCAGTAATGGTTGAAAAAACCCCTATTTTAGATACATTAACCTATATATTTCTAATGGTGGGAATTGTTGTTGTGGGGTTTCCCATAATATACTCTATTATTGCCGCCACCCTCACCATAGAAGAAGTGTCCAAAGTTCCAATGCCCCTGATACCTGGTGATCAATTCTGGGTGAACATCCAGACCGCCTGGGTAAAAGGAAATCTGGGAACCAATTTGGTCAATTCTTTCATCATGGCTGCCGGAATCACTTTTGGCAAAATTGTGGTATCCATGCTCGGTGCATTTTCTATCGTGTATTTCGATTACCGTCTTCGAACAGTAGCATTTGTAACCGTGTTCTGTACATTGATGCTCCCCGTAGAAGTAAGAATCCTTCCAACCTATGAGATGGCCGCCAATTTGTTCGGCCCGCTTCAGCCGGTATGGGATTTGCTTCACCTGAATGGTCTGGTTAGCTGGTTTGCCGGGCATGAAATCAAGGTGGCGCTGGAATGGAGTCTCTTAGACAGTTACCCCGGATTAATATTGCCTCTGGTGGCATCGGCAACCTGCACCTTTCTTTTTCGTCAGTTTTTTCTGACTATCCCGGAAGAACTTTGTGAAGCGGCCAAAATGGACGGGGCCTCTCCCATGGTTTTTTTCAGGAAGATACTGTTCCCCCTTTCCAAAACCAATATTGCAGCCCTGGTTGTAATAGAGTTTGTGTATGGCTGGAACCAGTATCTGTGGCCATTGCTCATCACAACCAATCCCAAAATGTTGACCGCGGTTATCGGTCTTCAGCACCTGATACCGGCTGCCGATGACCTGCCATACTGGAATGTCGCGCTTGCAGGCACATTGATTGTCATGCTGCCGCCTGTTTTGGTCGTACTATTTATGCAGCGCTGGTTTGTGAAAGGCCTTGTGGACCCTGAAAAATAACCTTTTTATGAAAGGATAGTTTCAGCAATTTCCGCAGTTT
>JAIWHJ010000185.1:0-4780 GCA_048629695.1 Promethearchaeota archaeon | reverse complement strand
ATCAGTGGTATCGTCAGCCAGAGAGGCATAAAGTATTGAGAGGAGATGCTGAAGTGAATGGAACTCTACCCTGCAGTTGGCCTCTGGTACATTGTGTTCGGTGATTTTTGTCGATGGTGCCCCACCTGCACGCGCCCAACGGAAGTGCCCTTGGGGTGCGGATCAGTCCGACTCACATAGGTTTACTATAAGTTCGCCGGCCTGCGAAGTTTATGCCCTTCAGGGTACACATCTGGGGCACCTGTGAACGATTACATACGGAGGAGTCTGCTGAATAGGAATCCCTATGAGCGGTTACGAGTAAAGTGCATACCCGGAAAGTTATTTCGTCCCCCGTCCCTAATCATTATATGGCCAGGGCAGAAGATTCCCCGGGCATTTTCCTCCCGGACAGTCCGGTTCACATGCAAGGTTGTCCCGTCCGGGCACACTGCGCCAGAGTGCGGTCCTCGGTCTGCCGGCCTTGATAGATTGATTAACAGGCACCCTGATATCTTTGGAATCCTCTTTCCCTGTCTTATCAATAGCAGTCACCCGCATCACCAGGGCAGGATAATCCACAGTGTAAAATGAGGAAGGCACTATAAAAGAAATGGCTGATCCTTCATGGTTAATTGCCGTAAATGGCTGGGAAATACCTCCAACCTGCTGCCATACAAATCTCACTGAATCACGGTCGTCATCCCTGGTCGGAGTTACATCAAGCACAACTTCGGACCCCACGTTATAAGCCTTGGCAAGCGGTTTGAGATTGATCTCCGGCGGTGGTTCTCCCAGCGCCACGATCAATTTGATCTGTTTTGTCTTTGACTTTGCGCCTTCCTGCCTAAACCGATATTTCAAAAATTCCATCCCGCTAAAATATTTATCCGGACGATATCTGTGCTTTGATTTGCTGATTTGTAACAGCTTTCCATAACGGCTTTTGTTGAGAATTTCTATTGCCACGTTTGATTTGAACATGGTTTTATTAGCCTGGCTCCAGACTTTTTTCCAGTCAATAACAAGATCCTTGGTGCTCAAGGTCCTCAGCGTGACGTCAACGGCCGAAATCATAGGCTTTTTGGGCTCCATGACCTTGGGTTTCTTCGCCACCTTGATCCGCATGTCCGGCCCAGTGATCACGACCATGGCTATTGTGCTTGCATCTTTGCCGTCACTTGCCTTGAACTCGAAGCTATCTTTACCAGGAAAGTCACTGCCGGGCAGAAAGACCAGTTCCGGCGCATCGCCTGACAGCCTGCCGAATTCCGGCTTGCTTGTAACCTCGAATTCCAACTGATCGTCGTCATCATCTCTGCCAAGAAGTAAAATTGCCACCTCACCGCCTGATTGCGGCATCTCATATTCTCCATCAATAACTACCGGAATAGAATTTTCAACCGGCACAACAATTTCTTCCACTGCCTCCGGCTGCAAAGGCGCCTCGCCGGTTTCCGTTACCTCCTCCTGTTCCGCCAGAATAATGGCATCTTGATCCTCTGGTCCACGAAACTTGAAAAAATAGGCGCCTGTCACGATCAAAAGGACAAGAGAGGCGCCTATTATAGACATCATTTTTTTGTTTGAAATTACAGAGCTAATGGATTCAGGAACTGTAAAAGGCATCTTAAAACCCTTTTCCCCGGATTCCTTATCATCTTTCAGTCCGGGAACCGTCTTAAATTCCGGCAGTTCTTCCAGGTCGGCCTTTTTTTCCCCGACCTGGGTCGCCTCGTCGTCCTCTCCAAAATCAAATCCTAAATCACCGGCATCACCGCCTGCGCCTGCCTTAAACGGATCATCCCCGGTGCCGGCGTCATCCATAATTTCGTCAAATTCTGCATTCTCAGCCTGAAACGAATCTTCCTTTTCGTCTTTACCGATATCGGCAAATAGATCACTCACGTCCTCCGCGGCAGAGGTTGCCCCCAAGTCCTCATCAGCTAATCCGGCTTTTGTTTCAGCAGTTCCTTCTTTGAACAAGTCATCAATATCCGACTGGGCCAGTTCACCGGATTCCGCAGCATCGGATTCCTCCGGGGCGGCCTTTCCTGAATCGTCCGTGCCGCCGCCCAACAAGTCATCAATATCCGACTGGGCCAGTTCACCGGATTCGTCTTGGACGTCGTCATCCTTAATCTCATCCATCCAGTCATCTGTTTCGACTGACATATTTTTTTCTTCCGCCATGATTTAATTCCTACGGGAAAAAGGCATATCCGGAAATCAAGCGCCCGGCATCAAACCTGGGCCGGAGTACTTTTCGTTCAGGCACTACTTGTTCATATGAGCGTTTCGAAAGGAATGCAATGCGCGGTATATCGGTTCAGACATTTCAACGTTTACCACATAGGAACGTTTGTCTCCATGTGCATTTATTCCATTGACATGAATCCTCAACAGTCCGTCTATTTCCTGAATAACCCCTTTCATATACTGCTGAAAAAAGGATGTTTGGCTCGAAAGAGGGGTCCTGTTGCTATTATTTATAACCGCGGTCATCTGGTCCCTCAATGTAGTTCCAAGAATTGTGTCGCTCCTTGCCCCAAACTCATCCACAGCGCTGAAGGGTTCAACAGTTACCAGAGACCTATTAAAAAAACCATCAAACTGCAGGATGGCCTCCTCACTTACCATGACCATCATTTCCGACAGGGATGCATAGCTGTCGGGAACCTTTATTTCAGTCGGGATCATGTCATACCCGGCGCCTGATTCGACCTGTGTCTGAGCCTGCGATACTCCTGTCGCACACATCAATAGACAACTCAAGCTCAATACTCCGAACCGTTTCAATATATTTTTCATGATTTTTCCTCCAAATTCTCTTTTACAGGCAATTCATAAAGTTGTTTAAGAATTATTGTCCCACTCCTTTCACCGCAATGGAGAAAGGTTGTTCCACATCATGAAAAAGGCCCAGCAATTCACGGTTCAGAGGCATACTATAGCGCCAGGATGTCTCAATCAGACCATTTTTCAGAGACACAAGGCGTCCCTGTACAATCAATGTCTTTCTGGTATTTGAAAAAGTTGTGAGCACAACATAATCAAGCATGGGCGAATTATTGGCAAGCTCCCCGATATTTCTTGACATTATGAACTCTCCAGTCAGAGGGAGGATGTTGATTTCCTTTCCCATGCGCAGTTCCGTCACTTTCAGACCACGGTCAGCCAGGTCGGTGAGAATGTACTCGGCAAGCATCCTTCCAAACTCGGTCTCCCGCTTGAGATCCGACAAAGGAACCGCGGATACTACGGCCACTCTTGAGGAAAGGTGCCTTTCTCCACCATCTTTTAATTCGTAATAGACCTTGCCGGCAACCTCCTTACCGAGTTCCGACAGGAGGATTTCCGTTCCCAGGGACCTGGAAGCATCAGGCATATATCGCACTACCCTGTTGCCGATATTTGGAACTGGGGCCACGGCAGCCGGAACTGGAACCAGAACCGCCGGATCTGGAGCCACGGCCTCTGGAACCGGCTCCACAGCCGCCTGACTCGTGACCATTTGAGGGGGCGGGGGCTTCATGCACGGCTGTTTTGTTGCTATATCATGTTTGGATGAACATCCGACCCCGGCCGACATTATCATCATACAGACTGAACCTGTGATCAATATTTTGGTAAAATTTTTCATTATTCTTCCTCCTGAATCCTTTTATCCTCAAATCCTCGACTGTCAGGGCATCTTCAATTCGGTTAAAGATCTTCATCGTTCCAGCCGTTTCATGTAAACGAACTGGTTCGCGGGTTTAATAAGGGTGGCCGCGTCTGCTAACAGTATATTACATAACAAGTTGCGATGGAATATAATTGTTGCGCTTGAGATCAGGACCGCATCCTTGTTGTCCATGATTCTGGCATTGACTAAAATGCTGTCCCCTGTAAGCGTATATGTGCCTGTCAGCATTGTTCTTGCCGCCGGGTCAGCCTTTACTTCCTCAGGGTTTCTTGACAATCCATATTCGCCTCGCTTTTCCTGCATAGTGATGCCGATGCTCTTACGGATTTCAACAACCGGATAACCTTGCTGCTGAAACTCGCTCATAAGCTGTTCAGCCAGGTATCTGCCGAACGAGGAACTTTTATAAAGATTTTTCAGATCAACAAAAGCACAGACTGCTATCCCATCATCCAGCAGACCGTCTTTGAAATCAAAGGTCTCAAGATTACAGATCAATTCATTAGACATCTCTCTTATCTTCAGCTCAAACTCTCCGGCCTCATCTACAACCGGCAGGACTAACGGTTCTTTTTCCCGAAACATACTCGAAAACGGCCAAAAACCGTATGAATCGGAAGGCATCATAGCGCACAGCGCCAACGCCAAAATAAAAGCCGGAACAATCTGCTTCATCAGGGGGATTTTTATAGATCGCATATTCCGTTATTCTCCGTGTATTGATGGATAATTCTTTTTCGCATCAACGTTTGTCCATTATCATCGGAATGATATCCCTTTGGCTTTAATAATAAAATAAAGGGAATCAAGGAGAACGTTTCGTTATCACAGATAAAAAATCGAACGGAAATGACACTGCACGACAAAACCACAACAATATATGGTATATAGAAAAAACTACACGTCACAATATGTTGACATTTTCCATTTTCCGGATAAAAATCAGACCAAAAAATACAGCGATAATTTTTTCTGATTAAAAAAAATTTGGGCCGGGCTAAGGGCTCGGCAAAAAATAAAATGCTATTCTGTTATATTTGTCGGAAGTGGGATTTTACCACTGCATCCCTTAAAAGGCGGGACTAAATCCCACTTCCGTTTCACATAATGAAG
>JAIWHJ010000184.1:0-4782 GCA_048629695.1 Promethearchaeota archaeon | reverse complement strand
AGCCCGGCTATGCCTGCGGTTTTAAAAGTGGTTACTTGATATAACCTGACCTAAATCTGAGCGCTATATGGGTAAGTTATTTATTTCCACATCCCTTAAATCACTTTCCCGCTTTCGATATCCTGTTCAATGCCCGGTCGGCCTGTTCATGGGTCGGTTCCAGTTTTAATATCTTTTTGTATATTGCCCGGGCTCGGCCTTTCCGCCCTAATTTTTCATTTACCCGGCCAAGCATGAACATGGTCTCCACATTTCCGCGGTCAATTTTCAGGCTCTCTTTAAGTGATTCAACTGCCGCAGGACAATCGTTCTGCTGAAACCTGACTTTGCCTAACCGATACCAGTAGTCCCCCTGGGATGCGTCCAATTCAACCGCTTTAAGGCAGAGGGAAAGCGCAATGTCATCCCCTTCATTTTCCAGAAGATAAAGTTCACCAAGAAGGCTTAAGGCCTTTGCGTCACTGGAATTGTGTCTGACCGCCCTCTGAAGGCTGGCTATGGCCTTCCGGTTCCGGCCGAGCGCCATGTATGCCTCACCCAGGTAGCAATGGACTGCGCCGTGTCCCATGTCACCTTCCCCGCCGCGTCCGGCATCTTCAACACGCTTAAGAAGCCTGACCGCATCATCATACCTGCCTGTCCGGCAATAGAGCCAACCGAGAAGAAGCATAAGATCGGCGCGGCCGTCATCAATACTCATTGCCCGCTCAAAAAACTCTATCGCCTCATCATTCTTATGATGTGTAAGATAGGCCAGTCCCAGATTAAACAAGGCCATATAATCAGAACCGTCTATCTTAAGCGCATTTTCAAAACAGGGAATTGCATCCCTGTAACGATTCATATGGGCATAACTCACCCCCAGACTGTTCAGCAGATTGACATTTGCCGAATCAAGCGCAAGTCCTTTCTGATATTCCTTAACAGCCCTTGCCAGATCCCCTTTATTGTAATACACGTCTCCGCTGATATTAAGGCTCACGTCGCTAAACGCGGTCACTGTCCCGGCACCATAAAACCGGGTGTGCAGCAGGGCCTTCCGGGAATTTACAGGAATATCCGCTTTCCTGAATCCAGGACATGGATAGACTGCGATTCCCATGGAAAAACCTGCCCCCAAACCATTATCAGAGTTATTCGCGCCCCTCCCGGCCTTGTCCAGAATGGTCTCGGCCCAGGCAAGACCACTCGTTTCATCAGCCCCTGCCAGGAACACGTAAGCCTCTTTCCGATCCACAGACAGTACCGGTATTTCATCTCCTGAAAGCAAAGTGATACGTTCAACAAGATCTTCTTCTTTTGAATCCTTGTCCGATTGTATCAGAACAACTGCAAATGAAGTTTTTTCATGCCAGAGATGTTTTAATTTCTTCAGGATCGGTTCAGGCGTGGGTTTTAAAGGATGATTTTCAAGATCATTCACGGAAATATATGAACAAAGGGCGTAGGGCCCCTGTCGCCGCGCTGTCCGAAGCGCCTCCCAAGCCTCATCCAGCAGCCTGTCGGATGTCATGCCGGCAGAATCAACGGATAAACGACTCTCTGAATCCTGCCCCGGATTTCCTGAAGTGATGCCGATATGGGCTCTGGAAAAATTCTCGTGCCTGAGCCACCTGAGCACCGTATCACTGATCTTCAACGCTTTGTCGATGCCGGTATTTTCCCAGATAAGAGCGAATATCCCAGCGCCAAGATAATATAGCGGCGTTGCATGACCGACAAGGGATTTAAGAAATGCGCCTGCCCTTGAAACATATGAAATCGCTGATTCCGGATCATTACTGCGTGGAAAAAGTTCTATGATGCCAAGCGAAAAATCAGCAACATCATAAGGCTTATTTAAGGTCTCATCAGATTTTTCAGATCCGGACATTTGAGGCCGAGACAACAACCAGTTAAGTTCTTCACGCAGATGACGGCTATTTAACAGCCCGGTGGCAGGATCAATCGACCAGAGCTTGATCAGGTGAAACTCCCGTGAAATGATTCGGCTCCTGTCAAGGAGCCAGTTGACCGGGTATTCGGGAAAACCGTCAAAACTGTCCGACTCAACCACTGCCGCGCCAAAAAGATCCTCTCCCTTAAAAAACGGTAGATAGATGAATTTTGCGCCTCCATCAGCCACAGGGAGTCCCTTTTCTTTAACTGCCCCGATTCCGGCCTCCCACTCTTTTGGGACAGCATCATCCGAGTCCATTAAAATGTAAAAAACCTTTTTGCAAGGCAGAAAAAGTGAAACAGCACGAAAAAAACTTGACCCCAGGCGACTGAAATCCTCCTGTGTGAGGTCTTTTTCACTCAGATCAAAAGGGAAATGTTTCATATCAGAATTTCCAAAAGCAGAGCGGCCAATCTATCCAGCTCATTGTCCGCCACTGTCCTCATATCCAGGATGAACCGATCATCTTCGATTCGGCCGATTACAGGCGGGTCCGCTGACCTCAGTTTCAACTCAAGGTCGTTCACAGTCATAGATCCGGGCGCCAGCGCTACTGCGCTGCTTGCAAGACCCTGTTCAGGTAAAGCGCCGCCGCCTGCCCGGGACTCCGTCTTTAACAGGGATATCCCGCATGTTTCAGCAGGGATCTGTTTAATTTTTCTTAACAGCCGCCTGGCCCGCTTTTCAATTGTCTTAAGGGGCATGGTCAGCATTGTAAGTGTAGGAATAGTCTGCAGGGCCATCTTTTCATCAAAATAAAGTCTGAGCACGGATTCCAACCCTGCCAGGGTGAACTTGTCGATCCTGAGAGCCCTGTTCAACGGATTCTTTTTTACGCGGTCAATGATTTCTTTTTTCCCTAAAATAATGCCTGCCTGGGGACCGCCTAACAATTTATCACCGCTGAATGTCAGTACGTCAACACCTGTTTTCATGATTTCGGAAACGGTTGGTTCCTTGTGGAGTCCATACCTGGAAAGGTCAATAAGGCAGCCACTCCCCAGGTCCTCCATAACAGGGATTCCCATACGGGCGCCAAGATCTACCATGTCTGCAAGCGGAACTTCGGACGTAAAACCGATCACCTTGAAATTACTGGTATGGACCTTAAGGAGAAGGGATGTTTGATCGTTAATCGCAGCTTCATAGTCCTGCAGATGGGTCCTGTTGGTAGTTCCGATCTCGACCATTACAGCGCCGCTTTTGGCCATCACATCCGGAATCCGGAAAGACCCGCCGATCTCAACGAGCTGTCCCCTTGAAATCACTACCTCTCTACCATTGGCAAGGGTATCCAGCACAAGAAATACGGCTGCCGCATTATTGTTTACCACAAGTGCGGCCTCGGCCCCGGTCAGGTCGCAAAGAAGACCTTCAACCAGACTGTAGCGGCTGCCGCGCCTGCCCGTGGTCAGATCAAATTCCAGGTTGGAATATCCTGATCCGACGCGCTGTATTGATTCCATGGCGATTTTGGGCAATACGGAACGTCCCAGGTTGGTGTGAACCACCACACCTGTGCCGTTTATAACAGAACGAAAATTGAGCCCGGTTTTTAAGGCAATACGCTCTTCAAATTTCAAAACAAGCACATCCTGATCAAGATCCTTAAGCAACACCAAATCGCCGGCCAGTATCGCGGCCCGCTGCTCGCCAAGAATTTCTCGCACGGCGCTCTTTACAAGGGTCATCGGGGCCTCTGTATTATCCGCCACCCAGCCCAGGAACTCATCAACCTTGGGAATGGCCTTAAGCAGCTCCTGCCTGACGGATCCCATCTCTTTTTTGTTCACTAACGCCTCGCATGGATATTTAAAGGTTTCGTAATCGTTCACAGGTGCTGTAGAAGTAATCCTTCCACATGAGAAAAATGTGTGTCTAAAGTATAAAGTTGTAAACCATACTGAAAAGCTACCGCTGCTATCCAGATATCATTGGTGGGGATAGAGGTTTCCTTTTTTTTTAATTGATTCAAAATGGAACTGTAATACTCAGCAGTGTCTTCATTCACCGTGTAAAGGTACACTCTGGGAGAATCAAGAAATATTCCAAGTTCCCGCCTGTTTTCTTTTTCTCTATTCCCTGCCTTAAAGCCCGATAAAAGTTCTCCCATGGAAATAGCCGTAATCCCGATATGGGAAATTTGTCGCATAACAGCAACTACATCAGGATTACCCCTAAGCGAATTGGAATAAATATTTGTGTCGATAAGAATTTTGTTCATTTCCAGAGTTAGTAACCGTTCAGAGGGGGACTCCTATTTAGCAGACTCCTCCGGATGCGCTGCCTGTGAACGTTACCATAGTTCTTTGTCAATTTGTCGTTCAGTATCGATTTTTCCTTGAATCTTATCAAATTCGTCTTTTGACCATTTACCAAAAAGATGATCAATGTCATGATATTGCTGGGTAAATAGTTTTTTTTTCTCAAGGCCGACATGTTTTTTTAGTGTCTCAAGAACAAGCTGATTCACACTCTTATTTAAAGCTAAAGCTTCTTGTTTAAGCAAAGCTGCCAATTGGTCGTCAACTCCGCGTATTGAAATAGATCGCATAATTCCCTCCCATGCCAACTCGTGCATTCAATATGATTTCATTATATGCGTGCAATTATTTTAAGTCAAATATTTTGAGCTATGGTGATGGAGGTAAATTTCAGGGCCAATAATTACGGCCTGTCCTATTAGCCAATATCCAGATTTTCTGTCGTTCATCGAAAATATCCTGATTTTACTTAATTTTTTATTCAGAAAAGACATAAAATTCTTGAAAATTAATCATATCTAATGGTTAATAATCTCTGATTGTGATTTTCCAAGAATAATCGGGTGGACAATGAACAAA
>JAIWHJ010000183.1:0-4797 GCA_048629695.1 Promethearchaeota archaeon | reverse complement strand
GGATCAAGTGACGAGACAAATTATTACAATAAATTATCTTCTGTGATAGTTATTTGAATCAGGCAGGAAAATACCCGAAAAGGGGGACGGGGTTGAAATTACGCGTTTCTATCCTTTCAGGGGAATTTTAGGAATTTAGGCGACATTGTTGACTATGTTGACTTTCTATTTTCCCTTCTACTGATAATTTTTGAAACGGGGGCCTTTATGGGACGCTCCTTGATATGTTGGTTAATTACTTTGCAATAAATTTATTTTCCTTTGGGCGCTTTCGTGACGCTCCTATCTTTACAATAGATTGTATTCGATATGTCAATATATGAAAGAGCGTCCCGGAATTTCCGGAATTTCGGTTGGAGAGCTTGATTATTAACCAGCCTCCGCCGTCCAGTGGGAGGAACATCCGGGACAGGAAACTGGACTTTCGGGATGTTATGTTTATCAAGGCGCTATCTGGAATATTTTATTTTTTCCGAGTCCCTTATCAGTAATTCCTTTGAAAATAACCAGTTTTCTGCCAACCTTCATTCCGTCTCTTAATACATTGTCATCCTGACTTGAAATTCTTCCTCTGAACGTAGTAGTGCGGGGATATCTATGATCGGCATATTCCAGGAGTAGAGGGTCTGTAACTTTGATGAGCGCTTGCTTAGTTGAGGTTTTTTTCTCTCCTTTGCTTTGTAATTTCAGCTTGGAACGAAATCCTTCTACGATACCGACTGCGAAATCAATCATGCGATAGTGATTCAATTTCTTATCATGATTATATTGATGCCACTGGGAATGAATAAACTGCTGAACAAAGTCATGGACATAGCACGCTATTTTTGTATTTTGTACTGTCCCGCTGATCTCCAATACACGCCCCATTTTTCCTTTTTCCAGCACGTAGGCAGACACCCACAGTCCATACACAAAATAAAAGTCCTGTATTAAGTGAGCAAGGTGATAATCTATCCGAAAATGACGCAAAGCGGGGTTGCCGACAAAAACGCTTATAAAATCCCGGTCTTCGTTGCGGGCTATGAGATCCACATTGTATTTGGCAACGAGCGCATGGGCCTTGGCCATAGCCAGTTCAGCTTCATGTTGGTTTTGACTTTCCGCCAGGGCCATGAGCTTCTTGACCCTAAGCATGATCTTATCTTCGGGACTCAGCACTTCATGAAAAATCCGTTCATGGAGCGAACTGTAATTTCCTGAGGCCTTAGGATTTGCACGGAGAAGCTTACAGGCCGTACAAAACTTTGGGCCGTGTGGCGGCTCACCATCGGTACTTAAAGCCTCGTTTGCAAACTGATGGGCAATTTCATGCAGAAGAACCTCACGCACAGCGTCCCAGGGATGGTGAAGTACAAGGTTCCGGCTGAGACAGATCTCGCGTCTTTCGCTGGACCAATATCCAAGTCTGCTCGTCATATCTCGGAGACTGAACAGTGGCCTGCGCATCAATTTTCTGTGAGACGACTCCAAAACCCATAGAGCTGTTTCCCATTCACAAGCCAACCCGTGAAGGATACTGCGTTCTAATTCTTGTGGAAGCGGAATGCTTTTATGAGCTTTCGGGGTGTACATTAGTTTATAAGTTGATGTGGTAGTTGAACTGAATAACGTAGTTAACTATGTTGAATAATTGTAAGGATAAAGGGCGCGGGGCTCCTTCGGTGTATCAGATGGTTTTTGATGTTTTTACTATTCTCGCCATTGTCTCGCCGGCCTTGTTATTTATGACTATGTCCGCAAGCTCGTCACATGGCGTCTTGCCGATGTTTATGATAACCAGTTTCGCGCCTGCTTCTTTTGCATATACCGGTATAAAAGCTGCAGGGTAGACTACAAGGGAAGAGCCTATAGCAATCAAAAAATTACAATTTCTGGAGTGTTTAATAGCGGCATCCTTTACCCTGGATGGAAGAGCTTCGCCAAAGAAGACAATATCCGGCTTTAAAATACCGTGACATTTCTCACAGTCCGGAATTTCAATCCCTTTTTTTAGTTTTTCCTTGATATATTCCATATTATATTGTTCTCCGCAGCTCAGACATCTAACCAATCTCATGTTTCCATGTAATTCAAAAACCTTATCCGGAGAATTTTCCGCCTTCCGGTGAAGATTGTCTATGTTCTGCGTAATAACGCAATCAAGCTTGCCTATCTTTTCCAATTCTGCAATAATATAGTGAGCCTGATTCGGCCTGACGCTTGAAAAAAGGCCTCCTTTAACGAGAATCTTCCATTGTTTTTTTTGTCTCTTCACTGCTTAAAAATTTTTGTATGGTAAAATCATCAGGATCAAATTTAGTCCAGATTCCTCCAAGGCTGCGAAAATCCGGAATTCCTGATTCCGTGCTTACACCTGCTCCGGTAAAAACAACGATCCGGTCAGAAACAAAAATCATTTCTGCTACAGCTCTGATTTTTGTATCCAACAGGCAAGAATCATTCACTTTTTAGCCTTCCAATCGGCATGATATAGAGCGGACGCTCATCCGCCATTGCATGGATGACCGTTTTAACCTGGTCGTCATAAAAAGCGCCGATGGTTAATGGCCCCAGACCTAATGAAACAGCTTGCAAGCAGACATTTTGGGACGCATGCCCAACTTCCATATAAACATACTGCATGCCCCTATTTCCATATTTTCCGGTGATACGTTCATATACGGCGCAAAACACCATAACAACAGGCGCTTGTATTACTGAAGATTGATTTAAAGCCGCACTGCACAATTGCGCTCGCCGGTCTCCCTCTAAAATCTTGAACAATTCATGTCTATGGGGTCTGTATTTATAAATACCTGCGGGAAGGTCCTGCACCCTGCCAGCGACAATGTATACCTCAAGAGGATAAAGCGCTCCGGCAGAAGGCGCTGTTCTAAAACCTCTCGAATCTGTTATGCCCTGCGCAGACCACAAAAGCTGCGAGACTTCGGCAAGCGTCAAAGCTTCTGCAGCATAGCTTCGCACAGACCGTCTTTTCAACAAAGCTGTCTCAACCGGAATATTGCCGTCAAACCGTGGGGCAGGCAGCTTTACGATTTCTTTGGATTTGTCAATAGTCATGGCTTCACCCATTGTCAAAGGAAAGCATGCGATGTTTAATAAAAAAATTATTTCATAAATCACAGCAAGTATAAAGTATTTTTTCATTGCTGACACCCCCCTTTGTTCTTGCTTCGCATCAAAAGGCTGATATCTATTTGCGAAGATGAGAAATAAAATCTTTAATTTTCCGGAGCAGCGGCTTTTTGATATAAACTTTCAAATAAAGATCCCCGGGCTTTCCCCCGCCTTTTCCATCCTCACCCATTCCGGCGAGTCTGATTCGCTGCCCTTCTCTGACACCCGGTGGAATTTTGACAACCAGCTTCTTGGACTTTTTCCTTAAGAAATATGCATACGGACCACCTTGTTGAGCCTTTAGCGGGTCCAGATGAATAATATCGTTGATGTCGGCCCCGTTTTCCGGCAATTCAACACCAGCGATTTTTTTAAAAGCATATTGGTAGAGTTTGCCAAAGGGTCCCTGCAATGGAAATTGCATTTGATTATGTTTTCCCCTCCCCAAACCCCTGGAAAAAACAAACCCGCTGACAGTAAACCCCGGTTTTTTAAATTCAAAGGTACGGTATCCCTGACCGTAAAATTGCCTGAATATTTCGTCATAATGCCTGAATCCAAACGCCCTGGCCATTTCTTCAAAAATTTGATTTATATCCGAACCGCTAAAGATATCCTGTTCAGAATAATTTGTTCTAAACTGACTGTAAGCAGAAGATCCGAACTGCTGTCTCAACATATCATATTCACCTCTTTTTTCCGTGTCTGAGAGAACAGCATAGGCTTCGTTAACGCGTTTCATTTTTTCAGCGGTTTCCGGATGTTCCTTGTTTCGATCCGGGTGATATTTAAAGGCCAGTTTCCGGTAAGCTTCTTTGATTTGCTTCTGGCTGGCATCCTTATCTAAACCCAGTATCTGATAATAATCGTTTTGTTCCATAATATTATATCATCAACACCTTGCATCTTCTTCACGCCCCGTTCAATCGTCATGTTTTTTCATTGTTTGTTTCTTAATACTGCTGTTTTTCGGTTCAGTCAAGCAGGCTCAAGATAAACAGGGGGTGGTTGAGCAAAGAATACTTGAATAGCCCGGCTCTTAGTATGGAGCCTCTGGACGTTCTTCAGATTATAAGTTTCTCATGCCTTCGTTGATTTTTGTACTGTTGCCAAGAAAAGCCCGTATAGACGCTCCTGGCGTCCTGCATCATATAATAATAAGTGGGATCGAACGTCGATATTTTATGATGACCGTAGATCCGGCAAAAAAGTAAAAATCCGACCCCACAGGGGCCGGCTTTGGTATAAGCCCAGAGGGCATGATTTACTGGGCCTGAGCTAATGAGCCCTGAATTGCCGTATTAAAATCAGTCGGGCCTTATCGTTTGGATTTTATTACTGTGACAAAAACTTCAAGAATACCCAAAACCTGTTATTGGGAGCTACTTGTACTGTCACAATGACAAAATATGGTTTTGGGTGTCTCAAATGATAACGATTTTATGGCAGAGCCAATTTTCTCTGACCTGGCCCAGAGCGCCAGGGTTTCTATGTTCAACTAAATAGTCTCTGAACGAAAACTCCGGTTTTCAGTTTTGCCTCAAAAAAATTCGAGCTGTGCGGGTACAACATGCCCCTCTGAAGGGCGTATAATTTTGCCTTTGCAAAAAAAACGTAAGAATGAAAAAATGGTAGGCATTAGCCTCCGTCTGTGAGATGGTTAGCTGCCAAGAACTT
>JAIWHJ010000182.1:0-4800 GCA_048629695.1 Promethearchaeota archaeon | reverse complement strand
TGGCGAAGGTATTGAAAAGTCCGCTCGATTTTTGATTTGTAAGTAAGGGGGGCATAAGGGGGTCAGTAAGTGGGCCAGTTAAAGTGCCACACAGTAAGGTGCCAGGCTTGATATTTTGATATTCTTCGTCCGTCCTCCCTGACTCCTTTTCAACCCCTTTTAAAAAAAAGGGGTTGCCTGTTTTTGGAGAGATGTATATACTATGTGTAAACGTATGTTTCCACATACACAGCAATCGAATAAACGAACAAAGGGCGAAGGTGAAACTATGAGAGCGGAAATTAAAAAATGGGGAAATAGTCAGGGAATCAGGCTGCCGGTTCAACTATTAAAAGAATCACATTTGAATATTGGCGATCCAGTAGATATTATAACTGAAAACGAAACAGTGATTATTAAACCAGTTAGAAAAAATCCGCGTGGCAGGCATGATCTGAAAAAATTAATGGCGGCCTTTCCAAAGGATTATGAGCCGCAAGAGTTTGATTGGGGGGAGCCGCAAGGCAAAGAGGAGTGGTAGTTAAATGGTAAAAAGATATATTCCAGACCAAGGTGATATTGTTTATTTAGATTTTGACCCCCAGGCCGGCCGGGAACAGAAGGGACGCAGGCCTGCCTTGATAGTAAGCAAAAGCCCCTTCAACAAAAGAGCGGGGCTTGTTTTTGTCTGTCCTGTAACAAACACTCAAAGGCCATATCCAACACACGTCGCCCTGCCTGCAGGAAGGAAGGTGAAGGGTTTTGTCATGGCCGAACAGATGAAATCGTTAGATTTTGGAAAGCGCAAAATTGATTTTGTGGAGAAAACCGACCATGATGTCCTCGATGATGTTTTAGCGATTATTGATGCGATTCTTTTTTAAGAATTTTCTATTAACTTCGAAGTTTTTTCGCCACAAAAAAAAATTACCACTAAGGCAGTAAAAAATGAATATTCCTATACTATTAAATTATTTTTATCGAGGTGTGATATGAAAGACACAGTAATGCAGTCAGGCGGGATCCAAATGTATGAAAGCAAATGTAAAAAATGGAGGCTGCAGCATGGATTTTCGCTTATCGAACTTTTGATAGTTATGATTATTCTCGGGCTTCTTGCCTCGCTGGTCGGGCCCAAAATGTTCGGAAAGCTCGGAATGGCCAAACAGAAAACCGCCAAAACTCAGATAGAAATGCTTATGACGGCCCTGGATGCATATAGGCTCGACGTAGGAAGTTATCCTTCGGGTAGCGATGGATTAGACGCCCTTGTGACTAACCAGGGCGTTGATAACTGGGACGGCCCGTATCTGAAGAAGGATGTTCCTCCCGACCCATGGGGCAATCCCTATGAGTACAACAATCCCGGCGAGCATGGAGAAATCGATATCGTCTCATATGGGCTGGACAAGAAGCCGGGCGGAGACAAGGAAGACGCGGACGTGACAAGCTGGCAGTAGATTGTAAATATTCGACAGCACTCCATCTGTCCGCGATCAGGCCTTCCAGCATACTTATGTATCGCTGAAAGACCTGATCGTGAGCACCTGGAGCGCCCCGCAGTAAGTGCCCTTGGTGTGCACTATCAAATATTTACACTCATACCCCCTTATTCTTATGAAACTCGCATACATTTTTATCCAGACCTGGCGTAATCTCAGGCAGACCTTGGGAGCGCAGGTCATGACTCTGTTGACTGTGACTCTGTCTGTTCTGATATTCGCCTTTTTCTTTCTGGTCTATGTCAATATTTTAAAGGCCGGGGAGCGTTTTGACAAAGATCTCCGGCTGGTCCTTTTCCTTGAAACAAAGCCGGCTCCTGAAATAGTTATTGACCTTAAAAAACGAATTCGTGAATTCACGGAAGTTGAAAAAATTGAATACGTCACGCGCGAGCAAGCGTTTAAAAGACTTGAAAAACAGCTTGGAGACGAGAGAAACGTACTAAACGATCTGAGCCGTGATTTTCTTCCGCCGTCAATAGAGGTCTATCCCAAAAAGGATCTTAAAAACCTATCGCATATCAAAGAACTGGCCGATCACCTCGCAACCCTTCCAGGCGCCGGCAAGGTCCAGTACGGCAAGGACTGGATTGAACGTTTTTATCACTTTACGGAACTTTTAAGGATCATAGTCCTTCTGAGCGGGTGTCTCCTGATCCTGACGACTGTGTTCATGGTCTCTTACACTATCAGGCTCACCGTTGTTGCACGGCAGGCGGAGCTTGAAATCTTGAGGTTTTTGGGCGCTACTAACAGCTTTATTCGTGGACCGTTAGTAATCGAAGGCGTGCTTCAGGGCGCCCTTGGGTCCGGGCTCGGGCTTATTTCCCTTTACTTTCTGTTTCTCTGGGTCAAAATACGTTTTGCGGGCTCGGGCTTTTTGAACCTGTTCGAGTTCTCCTTCTTTTCTTCTACAATTACTGCAACCATCCTGTTTGCCGGAATAATTTTGTGCACCTGCGGCAGCCTTGTTTCCATCCGGAAATTCTTAAAGGTCTGATTGATTAAAATGATAACGCGCCTCCGGCTTTCAATTCTTGTTCTCTTATTCCTGGTGCCGGCTGTGGTTAACCCTGGCTGGACCGCCCAGTCTTATAATTTCCACTCCTCAATTGAACAAATTGAAACTCAGGTCCAAAACCAGAAAAACAAGATTCAGCGAATTGATAAGGGGATTTCCAACCACAAAAGTTTGATTCGGACATCCAGGGAAAAGGAATTCAATCTCATCGAGGAACTCGAAGGAATAGATATACGGATTGAGGCTGAGAAAAAGAAACTGGGTGAACTGAGGCGGGAGCTTACTGAACAAGAGGAGTGTATCCGCGAAAAGCAGAAGGAATTATCCCGTGCATTAATTGCAAAGGAAGAGGTTCAGTGCCATGTAGAAAGGCGGCTTGCCGCCTATTACGGCATGGGATCTGTTGGGATAATGAATGTTATTTTTTCAGCTTCCGCCCTGCCTGATCTATTAAATTTCGAGGAATATTTCCATCATATTGCCAGACATGACGAAGAGGTCATTCACAACTACAAATCCAGGGTCACTGAACTGGACAGGTCCCGCAAGGCCCTGGAAGATGAGAAACAGCAGTTGCTGGTGGTGATAAAGGAGGTCACGGAACAGGAAATGCGGCTGGCCCTCGCAAGGCAGGAACGAGTAGCATTGCTTGCCAGGATCAACACGGAAAAAAAACTGTATCAGAGGGCTTTAGGAGAAATGGAAGATGCTGCTGAAAATCTTGCCGATACACTTGAAAATCTTGAGAAAGAAGTATCCCGTTTTGGACGGAAACGGGCACATGTCCTGACTTCGCCCAAAAAATGGCGCCCAGGTTCCAGGCCGGGAGGATTCGCAGGGAACAGGGGCTGGCTGGACCCTCCTGTTACAGGCACTGTGGTGACCCGTTTTGGACGTAACACCAGGGGAAAATTCGGCATTACCTCATATGCGCGCGGTATTAACATCCAAGCGGCGCCGGGCACGCCCATAAAGGCCGTTTATCACGGAAAAGTTGTTTATGCGGGTCTGCTCAAAGGGTACGGCAAATTGATTATCATTGACCATGATCAACAGTACTACAGCCTGACATCAAGGGCTTGCGAACTGTACAAAAAAGAAGGTGACACTGTGGCCCGTAGCGAGGTGATAGGTGTTACAGGCGAGAGCGGCGATTTCCTGGGACAAGGTCTTCACTTTGAGATCAGACATGGAACAGAGCCGGAGAATCCATTGTCCTGGCTGAACAATGCCGGTTTGAAAATACGGGCGGTTCAGAATATTTCTGATCAGTAGAAAACGGAATATCTCAGATGACTAAACGCGACAGAAAACAAAAGAACGAACTCAAGGTATTTATCTCAAACCGCAAGTCGAGATGTGATGAATGCGGTGAGAATCTCGGCCACGGAGCCTGGATATTACTCCAGGGGGATGACAAGGGCGTTGCATGTCTGAGTTGTGCAGATCTTGACCATTTAGTCTTCCTGCCTTCCGGCGACGCTGCTCTCACCCGCCGTTCTCGAAAACATTCAAAGCTTACGGCCATTGTACTTAAATGGAGTAGAGCACGCAAACGTTACGAGAGGCAGGGTTTACTGGTAGAGAATGCAGCAGTTGAGTTGGCAGAGCACGAGTGCAAGGTGGATACAGACACACGAAAACTGAGGCGCGCTCGTGCAGCTATTCGCAGAGCAGAACTTGATGAGGAATACATAGCAAATTTTGCAACTCGCGTTCGTGAATTGTATCCGAATTGTCCAAAGGGAAGAGAGAAAATGATCGCAGAGCATGCCTGTCGGAAGTACAGCGGGCGCGTCGGGCGAAGCGCAGCGGCCAAAGAGTTGGATAAAGAAGCAGTTCGTCTCGCAGTCGCGGCCCATGTTCGCCACCAAGAAACAAACTACGATGAACTGCTCCTGTCTGGTTTCGAGAGATGGCAAGCGCGTGAACAAGTGCATGCCAAAGTTTATCATGTGTTGGATGAATGGCAACCAACTATTTCCTAACCTAGATAAACCGGCTCTCCGGCAATTCCAGCGGCCTTGACTATATCGGGTTATAAAAGGATTGGTGGCGGTAAAACCGCTGGTCTAATAAAAGGCAGAGCCTTAAGGTATGCATTCCCAGGCGGAGCCTGGGAACGAGGGCAAACGAGGATATGTTGACCAACCTGAGCATTGGAGATATTCCAGCGGCCGTGACTATATCGGATTAAAAGGATTGGTGGTGGTAAAACCGCTGGTCTAATAAAAGGCAGAGCCTTGAGGTATGCATTCCCAGGCGGAGCCTGGGAACGAGAAGCAGGCAATCTCTTCT
>JAIWHJ010000181.1:0-4810 GCA_048629695.1 Promethearchaeota archaeon | reverse complement strand
CTCAAGCTTAAAGTCGATGTTCAGGAAGAAGGTGTGGTGCAAATTCTCGCAAATGTAATTCATGGCAAATAAAAATAAAGGGAAGCCATTCCAATAAGATGTAGAATGAACGAGTGACCACAGGGTAACATCTTAAATATTAAATATTGGGAAAATGGAGATACAAGGAAATCCGGCGTTGGAAAGAAGTAGAGGGGTCACCCTTGACATTGAACAAGAAGGTCGACCATTTAGGCTAAACCACAGAGGTCTTCATTCTTGACATACAGGCTTTTGATGTTCAAAATCGCAGGACATATGATTCGGACTATAAACATATTTACCGGTCGTCCGGCTCAAACAGGGGCACGAAGAAGATCAGGATCATTCCGGGGATGGACATCAGGAAACTGATTCCGAAAAAATAGCCGTATCCGAGCCAGGATGCCATGAAACCGCTTAAGACCCCGGCATATAGTCCGCTGACCGACATGAGCGCTGTTCCGATTGCGTAATGGGCTGCCTTGTATTCGGGCAGGCATATTTTCATTAAATAGGTCATAAGTACCGCTGTTCCCAATCCCCCTGCAAACTGGTCGAAACCATGTACGCCCGCCACTGCGGCCAGGTTTGTTATTCCAATGGAAGCCGGGTCGGCCGCTCCGGTATTCATCAAAATCTGCTCGGAAAGCGAAAGCGCCAGGAACATGTAGATGATATTGGTGAGATTCTGTGCCAGAAGAAAAGGCCAGATCATTTTTCGTAAGGAGTAGCGAGCGATCATCCAGCCGCCCAGCATGGCGCCTGCGATGGAACAGGGCAACCCTACCCCCCCTGAGATCCAGCCGTAGTGAACCTTGATCCCCAGATCGACCATGAATGGGGATGCCATTGAACTGAGCATGAATTCACCGGTCCGTATGAGGATAATAAAGGCGAGCACGGTTCCGATTTTTTCCCGGTCCATGAATGTCAGAAATGCCTTGGCGTAAAAGGAGTCAGGGGTTCTAAGTATCCATGCCCGGATCTGTTTCCTGAGCAGCAAGACCAGGATCAGGGATGAAAACAGCATTATCCCGATCCAGCCTGAAAAGGAAATTTTGTTAAATATCGGGAAGGTCTCCCGCATTGCCCTGTATTGGCTGGAAGCAAGAAAGAAGCGAAGAGCGGTAATGATTGCGCCCATTATCAAGGCGTAGAGTATGAATCGCGACGAGACAAGTGATCGGATCAGGCTTGAGAAAGGTCTTTTTTCAATTTCAGTCGACGGCAGCCGGCTTAAATGGAAAAACCAGAAAAGAGTCATTAAAACGCCGCTTGCAAAAAATGCCCAGAACCAGCTTATTAAGGTGCCGATTGTAACGATTACACCTGTTCCGGTCATCATCGCGATACGGTAGGCCATGACCCTGTAGCCCACGAATTTTGCCTGGCCATCCTTGTCCAGGGCCTCCATGTAATAGCCGTCAATTGCGATATCATGGGTGGCCGCCACAAAGGCCGCAAAAAAGAAAAGCACTGCTATGGCCTGAACGGCCTGTGAATGAAGGGTGAAAAATGCGGTGAGCAGGATGAGTCCGGCCAGTAGTACCTGGGTGATGAGGAGCCATTTCCTTTTTGTGCCGAATTCATCGACCTGCGGGCTCCAGAGAAATTTCAGTACCCAGGGCAGCCCAAAAAGCGAAGTAAGGCCGATAGCCTCAAGACTCATTCCACGGTCGCGGAAAAAAACTGAAGATATAGTCCGGATTATAGTGTAAGGGAATCCTTCGGTGAAATAGGTGGTGAAACACCAGATATGCGGACGGACAGATCCTTTTTGTGAACCCTTGGATGTGTTCATTAACTATTTTTTTCCGGTTCCATTAGATCGAGCGCAGCGCTGATAATGGCCGGAGTGTCTATTTTGCCGTTTTTCCACAGGGTGCTCTGAGGGCCGTGTTCCATGAAACGATCCGGAAAACCGAGCACGCGTGTTTGAACGGAGTAAAGGCCACGCCTGGACAGGAGTTCGAGCACTGCTCCGCCGAATCCGCCTTGCCGGGCATTATCTTCAACTGTGACCACTTTTCCGGTTTTTTCCGCCCATTCGGTAATAAGTTCGCTGTCTAAAGGATTGACAAAACGGGGGTTGATTACAGCCGCGTCGACTCCAAGCCGCGAAAGTCCTTCAGCCGCTTTAAGCGCAGGATAGACCCTGTTACCTATTGGCAGGAGCAGTATGTCGCGGCCCTGTCTTAACAACTCGCCCTTGCCTATGGGAAGTTGTGTAAGGGTTGACGAGAATTCCACGCCTTCACCTTTGCCGCGCGGGTATCTGACGGCAGCAGGGCCTGGATGCATGATCGCGGTCAGGAGCATGTGTTGCAGTTCGTTTTCATCCTTTGGCGCCATGATGACCATGTTCGGAATAAAACGCAGGAACGTGAGATCAAAAACGCCATGGTGCGTTGGGCCGTCGTCGCCGACCACTCCGCCACGATCAATTACCAGTGTGACCGGCAGGTTGGGCAGACATACATCGTGGATGATCTGATCCAGGGCGCGCTGGAAAAATGTGGAGTAAACCGCAACAACCGGGAGCATCCCTTCGGAGGCAAGACCGGCTGCAAAGGTTACAGCGTGCTGTTCCGCAATCCCGACGTCGAAAAAGCGGTCAGGAAATTGTTTTGAAAATTTGGCCAGCCCGGTCCCGGCGGGCATGGCTGCGGTGATAGCCACAACCCGAGGATTTTGTTCAGCAATTTTCACTATGGTCTCACTGAACGTTTTGGTATAGGAAACAGGGCCCGGCGCTGACCGGACCGGGGCCCCGGTGCTGATATCAAAAGGGCCGACGCCGTGATAATCGCCTGGATTAGTTTCAGCGGGCTTATACCCCTTTCCTTTTGTAGTAAGGACATGTACGAGTACCGGGCCGTGCCTGAACTCATTTACGTTTTTGAGCGTCTCAAGCAGGGTATTGATTTCGTGGCCGGGTATAGGCCCCACGTAATGGAATCTGAGCGCTTCAAAAAGCGTTCCGGGCGTGAGAAAAGCCTTGAGGCTCTCCTCGCTTTTTTTCAAGACCTGCAGGATGTTTTCACCTACATTGGATAAAGATTTTAAGAAATGTTGCGTGTCCTGCTTAAAACGTTCCACGGCCCTGCTTGTCATTTTGCGGCTTAAAAAACTGGAAAGCGCGCCGACATTGGGAGATATGGACATTTCATTGTCATTTAGGATTACGATAAGGTCCCTGTGCAGATGGCCTGCCTGGTTCAGGGCCTCAAAGGCCATGCCGGCCGTCATGGAGCCGTCGCCGATAACCGCGATCACCTTGTTGTTCTCGTTTTTAAGATGTTTGGCACAGGCAATGCCCAGGCAGGCGGAAATCGAAGTGCTGCTGTGGCCTGTGTCAAAGGTGTCGTAAGGGCTCTCGTCTCTCTTGGGAAAGCCGCTTATTCCCTTGTATTGGCGCAGTGTTTGAAAAGAATCTCTGCGCCCCGTGATCAGTTTGTGAGCGTAACACTGGTGCCCCACATCCCAGACCAGTTTGTCATCCGGAGTGTTGAATATGTAATGCAGGGCCAGGGTCAGTTCAACAACACCAAGGCTGGGGGCAAGGTGCCCGCCTGTTTTTGAAACGGTTTCAATAATTACATGACGGATTTCATCAGCCAGGGCAGGCAAGATTTTCTCCGGCAGCAAGCGCAGGTCGGCCGGCGATTGAATGTTGTTAAGCAATGGAGTGGATGTTGGCATTAACATGTGTACCTGTTTTAATATAAAATTATTTTTTTCTTGCCAGGATGTATCGGGCGAGTTCACGCAAAGGGTCGGCATGGGCGTCGAACAGCGCCAACGCCCGGAGTGCGGAATTCACTGCATCGGAAGCCCTTGTCTTTGTCTCTTCAAGTCCGAAAAATGCGGGATAGGTGGCCTTTCCCCTGGCAGCATCCGAACCGGTTGCCTTGCCGAGTTCTTTGGAGGATCCTTCTACATTCAGCAGATCATCCACTATTTGAAAGGCCAGTCCCAGATTTTTTCCGTACCGGGTAAATGCCTCAAACTCATCCCGGCTTGCTTTGGCGATTATTGCCCCGGCCTGGACTGAAACCGTAATCAGGGCCCCTGTTTTATGGCTGTGGAGAAAACGCAGGGTATCAAAAGGGATTTTTTTGCCTTCTGATGCCAGATCAATGGCCTGTCCCCCGACCATTCCGATTGGCCCGGCTGCACGGGCAACGAGATTGACAAGCCTTAGCCGGTCACTGTCGGGCATATGGTCGGACAGTTCCGGGGACGTCATCAGTTCAAATGCAAAGGTCAAAAGACCGTCACCCGCCAGGATTGCCTCTGCTTCGCCAAAGACCTTGTGGTTCGTGAATTTTCCCCGCCTGTAATCATCATTATCCATTGCAGGCAGGTCGTCATGGATCAGTGAATATGTGTGAATACATTCAAGGGCGCAGGCGATCGGCAAAAACGGTTCCGGGTCTTTACCCAGGGCCTCTGCAGCGGCAATGCAGAGGATCGGCCGAACACGCTTGCCTCCGGCAAAGAGGCTGTATTGCATGGCCTCTATGTGATCGGAAAGCAGTCCGTGAGCTTCAAGCATGAACCTCTCAAGACTATTTTCAACCTGGTCCCGTTTTTCTTCCAGATATTTTTTCAGTTCCATGATTTCTGAAAGGACCTCGACTATGCTTTGTTTTCCACTTCTTTTGTCTTAGGGATGTGGAAATAAATAACTTACCCATCTCCCATCCCATCTTCAGGCCATCTTCGATCAAGTAACCACTTTTAAAATCCTCAACGTAGCCCAGCTATGCCTGCGGTTTTAAAAGTG
>JAIWHJ010000180.1:0-4826 GCA_048629695.1 Promethearchaeota archaeon | reverse complement strand
CGCCCCTTGCTGACCCAATCTATACCGTTTTGAACTCAAATTTTATGCAACGTTAGGGTTTACTCTGTCCCCTTTTTCTTTTTTTTAAATACCGCCTGTTTCTACTGTTTCTATTATGCGCCCACTCCTGAGAGAGGAGCGGGCGCGTCTTGTTTTTTGAGTTACACGGTTACTTTCACCACAAGTAACCCGGCATTGGCTCTTTTAAGCAACATCTGAACTGTGTCGCCGGATTTGACCTTTTCCATCTGTTTCTTCACCTCTTTTGGTGTGCTGACGGGCCTGCGATTAATCTCTTTGATGACATCGCCCTGCTGAATTCCGGCGAGTTCGCCTTTGCTGCCAGACTCCACCTGGATGACGACAACACCTTTTTCATCTTCCGAATAACCCAAGTGACGTGCCATCTCCGGCTCCAACTCCTTGAGTTTGAGCCCAAGCTTATCGGTGCTTTGCGGTTGCGGCTTTACAGAGGCCTCGGAATCCGACCGTTTGGTCAGTTCAACATAGAGGATTTTTCCCTCGCCGGCCCTGAGGATCGAAACAGGTGTCCGTTCCCCTACTGTAGTATTTGCTATGGTCCTGGAAAGTTCACGGCTCGATGAAACCTTTTTTCCATCCACTGTAACAATAACATCACCGGTTTTGATCCCGCTTTTGTCTGCAGGATCTCCACTAAACACCTGGGTTACGAGCACCCCTTTTCTATCCTTAACCCCATAATATTCCGCCAGTTCAGGGGTAATATCCTGGATACCGACCCCCAACCAACCACGGGTCACCTGGCCCTCATTTTTCAATTGCTCAATGATACCCTGTGCCAGATTGACGGGAATAGCAAACCCGATACCCACGTTTCCGCCCCCCTGGGAGAAAATGGCCGTATTGATCCCAATCACTTCTCCTTTCATATTGATGAGCGGACCGCCGCTATTTCCCGGGTTGATGGAGGCATCTGTCTGAATAAAATCATCATATGGTCCCGCGCCTAAGGTTCGGCCTTTGGCACTGACAATACCAGCCGTCACGGTCTGTTCCAGGCCAAAGGGGCTCCCGATGGCCACCACCCATGTACCGACCCGGAGCCCATCCGAATCGCCCATTTCGAGGGGAGTCAGGTCATCAGATGCTTCTATTTTTATCAAGGCCAGATCGGTTTTGGGGTCACGTCCCACCACTTTCGCATCAAACTCTTTCCCCATGGCAAGTTTGACCTTAATCTGATCCGCATTTTCAATCACATGATTGTTGGTCACAATGTACCCCTCACGGCCGATAATAAACCCGGACCCCAAACTCTGCTGTTTGAAATTCCGGGAGGGACCGCCCTCAGGATGAGGCCCCCTAAAATCTTCAAAAGGGTTTTTGCCACCGAAAGGATTCCCAAAAAAGTGACGAAACACGGGACCCCCACCCTTTACGGTTTTCACCGTCCGGATATTGACCACGGCAGGGCGTGCCTTCTCGGCAAGCTCACTGAAATTCGCTGGAATCATCCGTGCAGGGCTATCTTCTGATGCCGTTGCCACCTGAAGACCGGCTCCTATCAGAAGCCCGACCATCACCAGAACCAAGATGTACCTTGTAAAATTAATTGCTTGTTTCATTTTCTTTTACCTCCCTGTTTTAGTTTTCTGCCACAAATGGCTTTTGTTTATAAAATGTTAATGATAAATTCTTTCCGCAGCCTTACCGGTTCATTACATTTTTGTAATTTTCCAAAAAAATTGTAACTCAGGTTCAAAGTTCAAAGGTTCACGGTTCAAGGTTAACTGATGAAAACTGCACGGTTTTGAGATATTGAAGAGTAGTACATTGCGCGTAACTTCTGCCGTTCATAGGCTCATCAACTATGTCAAGCAATATGGAAAATGCGTTTCTGCCTCAGGCGAAATCCAGCTTTCAGCGAAAAACCCTGAGCTGTGAACCTGACAACCTGAATAGTTACAAAAAATTTACAAAATAGTGAGGCCTTAAATGGAGGGATTAGAAAAATGAGAATCCTGGTTGTTGAAGATGATAAGAAAATAGCATCTTTTGTTTCCAAGGGGCTGAAGGAGGCAGGCTTTGCGGTGGACGTGGCAGAAGATGGTGTAGATGGCCTGCATATGGGCCTCACTGAGCCCTATGACGCTGCGGTGGTGGACATCATGTTGCCGGAGCTTGACGGACTGTCACTGATTGAGCGGCTGCGGGCCAAAAAAATCTTAACCCCGGTAATTATCCTCAGTGCTAAACGTTCCGTGGACGACCGGATAAAGGGGTTGCAGAGCGGTGGGGACGACTATTTGACCAAACCGTTTTCCTTTTCCGAGCTTTTAGCCCGCATTCAGGCACTGATCCGCAGAAATACCCGGGTTGCTGAACCTTCTACTCTTAGTGTAGGTGGGCTTTCCGTCGACCTTTTAACACGCGAAGTAAAACGGAACGGGAAGACAATCAGCCTGCCGGCCCGGGAATTTGCCTTGCTGGAATATCTGATGCGTCATCCCGGCTGGATCATTTCGAAGACATCCATTCTGGAACATATTTATGACTACAGCTTCGATCCTCAAACCAATGTAGTCGATGTGCTGATTTGCCGCCTGCGCAATAAGATCGACAAAGACTTTGACCGCAAAATACTTCATACGGTTCGTGGGGTGGGATATGTCCTTAAGGACGAATAAGCGGATCGGATTAACCTTCAGTTTGAAATTGAGCATTTTGTATGCGCTCTTTTTCGTCGTCAGCTCAATGGCCTTGTTCCTTGTTGCCTATTATCTTATCACAGTGCTGGTGGAGCAAAGGGAACGGGAAGTTATCCAGGCACGGATTCAAGAATACCGGGCCTGGTATGAGGAGGGCGGCCTACCCGCCATCAAAGCAAGGTTTGACGAACAATCCCGCGGCAGTGCCGATGTTTTTTTCACCCGCATCATCGGCCCGCTCAACCAGATTTTGTTTGTCAGCATCCCGCCGGGCTCCGAAGGTTTTGACCTCCGCCAACTCAATACCACCAGCTCCATCCGCCAGGACTCCTGGCTGTCAATCAGGGACTATGGTAAAAATACCTGGACCGTAGGTTCCACCCATCTATCCAGAGGGATTATTCTGCAGATCGGCAAGAACTCAACCCAGAGTGAAGAATTTTTGTCTTACTTCAGGTCGGTTTTTTTAAAATTTGTCGTTCCTCTTCTCCTGATAGGGATCCTCATTGGCACTCTTTTAACATTTCGGGCCATCCGCCCCATCCGGCAGTTAATCCAAACAGTGCGCGATATTCTCAAGACCGGTAAGATGAGCACCCGCGTGCCCGTGCGTTCCGAACGCGGCGAACTCAATGAACTCGTCAGTCTTTTTAACGAGATGCTTGACAAAAATGATTCTCTGATCCAGGCCATGCATGAATCCTTGGACAACGTCGCCCATGATTTACGCACGCCCATGACCCGCCTGCGCGGGGTGGCGGAACTGGCCATGCAAGATGAGCGTAATCCCGATGCCTGGTATGAAGCCCTGGCCGACTGTATGGAAGAATCCGAGCGGGTCCTGACCATGCTCAACACCCTGATGGATGTTGCGGAAGCGCAAACCGGCGCCATGCGATTGGACATCGTCGATGTGCCGGTTCCCGAAGTTGTCCGGGCCGTTGTCGAGCTTTACGATATCGTCGCCGATGAAAAACAGGTAACTGTTATTACCCATCTACCGGATGGGTTGAGTATTTACGCCGATCGCAATCGCATTCAGCAAGTCCTTGCCAACCTCCTGGACAACGCCATCAAATACAGTGACAGCGGTGGGCACATCGATATTTCAGTCTACGAAGAGGGGGATTTTGCGGTCATCTCGGTGGCCGACCAGGGTATCGGGATTGCCCCGGGCGAAGTCAACAAAATCTGGGACCGGCTGTACCGCGGCGACCGCAGTCGATCAAAACGCGGGCTGGGACTGGGATTAAGTTTTGTTCAGGCCATTGTTCAAGCCCACGGCGGGAAGGTCAGGGTGGAAACCAAATTGAACAAGGGATCAAAATTTTTTATCATGCTACCCAAAGCCGTCTAAATAGGAGGCTGTCTGAGAATGAGATATTTTTTCCAAGATCAAGTCGAAGATCCCGGACTTTGAGCCTGACGTCCCGCTATTAGCGGGAGGGAAAATAGCCATTCCCGGACAGCCTTCTATGCTTCTCTAAAATCCTTAGAAGCCGTTCTCTGGATGGTGTAAAAGCATTATTTGCCCTTTTTCTTTATGTCATTATAAAAGGAGAGAGGCAAATCGGAATCGAAATTACCAACTTTTATCTCGAAAAAGGATCTGGACCGGAAAGCGAACAGGTTCAAAGCAAATTACGTAGAAAAGTCGTCTCTGATGCTCAGCGCATTTATCTTTCAGAAAATAGAAAGAAAATAGAAAGCAACTCTAATCGATTCAAAGGTTAAAAAATAATTAAAAAATATAAAAAAGCCCATCAGTATGAACATTCCATAGAAGTCCAATTACCCTTTATTCAGTACATTTTCGGTAAAGATATTAAATTCGTACCAATTTGCATGACTCGTCAGGATATTGATACGGATATAGAAATTGCAAAATCAATATGTTCTTCCGTAGTTGATAAAAATATTTTAATAATTGCCAGTTCGGATTTCACGCACTATGAATCCCAGGAATATGCTGAAAACGCTGATAAACAAGCAATAAATGCCATTCTTGAATTCAATCCCAAGAAACTATATGATATGATTTATCATCAAAATCTAACTATGTGTGGGCCTGGTCCGATTACTGTAATGCTTATCGCCTGTGAAACATTGGGTTTAAAAAAGGCTGAGTTACTAAAA
>JAIWHJ010000179.1:0-4830 GCA_048629695.1 Promethearchaeota archaeon | reverse complement strand
GTGGGCTTTCTCCTTTTGTCGCTTCATCATACTCTTCTCAGCAAAAAGCTTCTAATGAGATGGATAAGTTAATTATTGAGTTTGCTGAACGTGAGCGACCAGAACTTGCTCAGAATATGCCTACTAAGAAAATTACTCTGGCCGAAGATGAAACCTTTCATCCTCAAACGTGTTTGGTTTCAATTGAACCGGTATCAAATTTTATTGTTGTTGAAACATATGAAGAAAACAGGGAAGGCAAAACCTGGGACAAGGTTGTAAAACAAGCAATTAAAGATTTGCCGGTAGAAGTTGTTCAAGTGACAAGTGATGAAGGTTCAGGCTTTTGTTTAAGGTAATAAAAGCCTTCGGCGCAGTCGGCTAGATATCAAGAAAGGTCGTATCTCTGTTAAGCACATGGCAGCCGTTTTTCGTTACCGCTACCATGTTTTCAAGCCTTATCCCGCCCCATCCCGGGATATAGATTCCCGGCTCCACAGTCACAACCATTCCGGATTTCAATTTTTTCCGGCTGCGTCCGGTAAGAGAAGGCGCTTCATGAACTGCCAGACCTACGCCGTGGCCAAGGCCGTGACCGAAATTTTCACCATAACCCGCATCTGAAATAACGTCCCTTGCGGCCCGGTCCGCCTCCCTTGCCACAAGTCCGTCCTTTATCAGGTTGATTCCCGCCAGTTGCGCCTTTCTGACAAGCCTGAAAAGATCCACAGTACGATCATCCGGGGTTCCGAGCACCACGGTGCGGGTCATGTCCGAACAATAGCCGTCCAATATCAATCCCATGTCTATCACTATGGGTTCGCATTTTTTCAGCTTTCGGTCGGATGGAACCGCGTGTGGCATTGCCCCGTTCGGGCCGGCCGCAACTATTGATTCAAAACTGAGGCCTTCCGCTCCCATCGAATACATCGTGGTTTCGATCTTGATGGCGACTTCCAGTTCCGTCTGACCGGGACAAAGTCCTTTATAGACTTCCTGAAACACCTTTTCGTTAAGCTCTACCGACCTCTGAATCTTTTTAAGCTCGGCATTGGTTTTTATGGTGCGCAGTTTTTCAACAAGACCAGTCAAAGGAACTGCTTCCACTCCGACCTTTTCCGCAGCTTCAATCAGGGTTGTTGCTGTTGAATAAAGCGTGTAATGACTCTCAAAGGCGAGCCGTTTTATGGAAAGCGACTTTATTAATTTTTTAAGCAGGGCAATAAGGCCGCGCTGGTACAACTCGACTTTAAAGGCTTTTGCCTCTTTTTCTGCTTGAAGCTGAAACCTGGAATCGGTAAGCAGAAACGGCGTTCCTTTTGCAGGAATTAACAAAGCCCCGGAGCTTTCCTGAATCGAGGAGTCTTTTGGTGTGTAACCACTCAAATATCGCCTGTTCTCAGGCTGAGTCACAAGAAGTGCATCAAACTTTCCGCGCCTCAGCCTCAACCGGATTGTATTCAGTAATTCATTAGTCATTTGAACATAATGCCCTTTGGGCGGAGTTTTAGGCTGTAATTATATTGTTTTTTTGTAGGGGCGATCCTTGTGATCGCCATTATTAAGGGCTGATAATTTCTAACAAATGGACAGAAATTTTGTTTTTCCGATACATGTACATAACGCCCTACGGGTGAGCTGTTGAGCTTAACAGCTAAAAGCTCTAACCGCTAATGGCTAACAGCTTTTTAAAAGCTGCTCTACCATTGCCTTCTGTTGATCCAGCATATTGCCGTACTGGTCATTGAGGCCGTAGGTAATCCTTTTCCATTCTTCCTGGAATTTCGGGTGTTGTGACGGTTCAAACTTCATAGATATGCCGGTCTTCTGCGCAATTGAATCCTCCATCATATCCATCTGCGATATAAACGACGATTCAAGCTGTTTATGGTACTGGTCCTTGTGATCAAGGTAGCGGTCAAAATTGTGTTTCATGTCTGTGCACACATCCACCATCCGGCTGCTTCCCCGGCTTATCTCAAGGAGTCCCTGCATGGCCATTTCTGATTCTTTCTGCTGGTCGGCTTCTCTCGGCAGAGTGATGTTACGAAGCATCGTCAGGGTAAAGCCTTTCCTGATCAACGATCTATCCGCCTCTGAATAATCGTTTAAAACCATGTCCGGGTCAGTGACCTCGTTGCGGAGAAAACGGGCGCCAAGACGCATCCCATCTTTGATCTTTTCTTCAGAATCAAACTCATCCCCTGCTGATTCAGCTTCAGCGTCCATCACGGCCAGTCTCTCCATGACCTTTTCCAAAGTGCTCTTTATTCCCGCCATATTTTTTAAACCTTATTTGTGATTTTTGTAAATTATAATTAAATTTTGGGGCGAATCCTGAACGAAAAATCCACCCTTTTTCGTAAGCCGAAAATTGTAAATATTCGTCTTAATGCCGGAAAATACCTGAATCCGGGCTATAAAACAACATTTTTATTTCTCATAACATGATTCAGGGAAAGGTGCCCGGAAGTTGGTTGTAATCTTAATGGTTTTGGGCTAAATTTCAATCTAAAGAGACCATTTTCAGGCACTAATTAACACTCCATAGCGATTTTAGGATACCGATATGCGCGTTGCAATGTATTACAACAACCGGGATGTACGTCTTGAAGAGGCGCCCATCCCCTCTATCAGGCCAGGCGAACTGCTCATGAAAATTCATTCGAGCGGTATCTGCGGCAGCGATCTCATGGAGTGGTACCGCATTCACAAGGCCCCGCTGATTCTGGGTCACGAGACAGCGGGCGAGGTGGTTGAGGTCGGACAGGGGGTTGAATCATTTAAAAAGGGAGACCGAATCGTTGCCACTCACCATGTTCCCTGTTTCAACTGTCATTACTGCCGGACAGGTCACGAAACAATGTGTGACACACTGCTTGGTCGGACCAGATTTGAGCCGGGCGGATTCTGCGAATACACAAGACTTCATGCCATAAACGTCCGTTCCGGAACATGGGAACTCCCGGATCATGTAAGTTATGACGCAGGAACCTTTGTTGAACCTTTAGGATGCGTGCTGCGGGGACAGTCCAGGGCCGGATTGAGACCCGGCGCAACTGTTCTGGTGCTGGGAAGCGGCATCGCGGGACTTCTCCATATAAACCTGGCGGCCGCTACCGGGGCGGGACTTATAATCGCCACAGATATAGACGAGCACCGTCTTGAATCTGCAAAAAAATTCGGCGCTGATCTGGCCGTTCATGCAGGAGAGGATATCCCGTCATTTATAAGGGAAAACAACAACGGACGCGGGGCTGATATCGTAATAGTATGTGCAACGGCGAAACCTGTTTTCATACAGGCATTTGATGCTGTGGAACGAGGCGGCGCAATCCTGATTTTTGCGCCTACCATGGAAGGTGTTACAATACCGTTGTCCATAAACGATCTCTTCTGGAGGCGGGATGTCACAATCACTACAACCTATGCCGCAAGCCCTTCCGATTGCGCAACCGCGCTTGAACTTATTGCACGAAAACGAATTAAGGTGGAAGAAATGATTACACACCGGCTGGGGCTTAAAGATACGGTTGAAGGTTTTCGCCTGGCTGCCGAGGCGGGAAAGGCTATAAAGATCATCATCAGGCCACAGGAATAAAAAATTGTACTAAGGGACGGGGACGAAATAACTTCCCCGTCCCTAAGGAGGATGTATAGATGCCGGAACAAGATAAGGAAGGCAAAGATTTTTGTCTTGATACACCAGCAAAATGTGAAGGTTTTTTTCTAAAAGGGTGTAACGAGCTGGGCTGGGGGATGAAAAACCGCATGGCGCAGATTTTCAACCCAAAGTCGGGCCGCACCGTAATGCTTGCCGTTGACCACGGCTACTTCCAAGGACCGACTACCGGCCTTGAACGTGTTGACGTAAAGATAATGCCTGTTGCGCCTTATGCGGATACCTTGATGCTCACAAGAGGCATCCTGCGCTCAAATGTTCCCCCGTCATACACCAGGCCCATTGTTCTGAGGGCAAGCGGAGGCCCGAGCATCCTGAAAGAACTCTCCAATGAACATATTGCAATGAGCATTGAGGACGCAATTCGTTTAAATGCCGCGGCCCTTGCCGTCCAGGTCTTTATCGGCGGAGAATATGAAACACAGACAGTCAACAACATGACACGTCTTGTTGATTTGGGATCAAGGTACGGTATTCCGATCCTGGCTGTCACCGCAGTCGGCAAGGACATGAACAAAGACGCCCGCTACTTCCGTCTTGCATGCAGGATGTGTGCGGAACTTGGCGCGCATTACGTAAAGACCTATTACATTCCGGAAGGTTTTGAGACGGTTACGGCAAGCTGCCCCGTGCCCATCGTGATGGCGGGCGGTAAAAAAATGGAGGAACAGGATGCGCTTACCATGGCATATAATGCTGTGCAGAAAGGCGCATCAGGGGTGGATATGGGAAGAAACATATTTCAGTCCGAATCGCCGGTTGCAATGATCCAGGCAGTAAAGGCTGTTGTGCACGACAACATGAAACCTGAACAGGCATACGAAATGTTTCAGGATATGAAGAATAAGTAATTTCGAACAGGGATGAGAATGTCGAAATGTGGATGTTTTTTTTAGTGCCTTAGTGGTAATTTTCTTGTTTTTTGTGGCAAAAAAACTCCGAGGTTATATGTGACGCCTGCGGTGCCACATGTTTTAAGGCACTTATACCCTCAGGGGGGTACTGAAAATAGTCCAGGACCTTTAAAAATTTCTTGTTTATCTGGGTTAGGGCTGCCCTTTACCCATAAGTCTCATGCCCCATTAATAATTGAAAATTAGCAATTGATTATTGATTATTATTTCAGGCAGATAGAGCACATATACATCAAAAATCAAAACAAATTGTCA
>JAIWHJ010000178.1:0-4844 GCA_048629695.1 Promethearchaeota archaeon | reverse complement strand
TATGTACATTCGCTACGTTTTCAATCGCTCAAGATAAACCTTTGAACGCACAACAGGTGACGAAACTTTTTAATGGTAGGACAATGACGGCCACTGAAGCTGGAACGAATCGTTCAATTAAAATACATGCATCCAGTGCTGGAGGTTTAAGTATTGTGGGTGAAGAAACTATAGGGCCGCAGGGCCAAAGTCGCATGTGGTCAGTAACCGAAGAGGGCCAATTTTGTTATAGTAAAGACTTGACAATAAAATCACGCCGCATGACTAGAACATGCGGTTTTATTGTACCAGCTGGAGCCGGCGCTTATGGAATGTATAGCTTATCGGGTTCAGGAAAACGTGCTAAAGATACCACGAGAAAAATTGTGGGAGGAAAAGGAAGTAAACATCGCTGGACCTTCTCAAATTTTAAATAAGATGAGTTCTATTTTGTAATTTTTCTCCGGATTGTAGGTATGCCGGGTGTTACGGCCGATTCAGGACGGACCGGAACGGTGTTTTGTGCGTAACCATTTGAATTAACAGGCAAAACATTACGCAGGGTTGTCGGGTCGTCATTAGACACGAGTAGCCCGGTCAGGATGAGCATGCCACAAATCCTTTGATAATGCGGGAAAGATGATGATTTCACTTGACAATCCAGGGATTGACACTGTATCTGTAGCTACTGATAAAGTCGAAGTATGAATTGGCGCCGGCCTGATTCGTTTAACCAGTGCCCATCCATGAATGGCCTTTTTGTTCAATCTCTGCGTCATGCGAAAAAAATAATCCTCGTAACATTAATTATATGACTTTGGTTATTTTTTTACATTACTTGACCTTGAACAAAATTGATCATTTCCGGATGGACACTAATTAGTTCAACATTGGAGGATATGATATGAACAAAGCTGAACTTATTGCATCAGTAGCAGATTCTGCTGAAATCACTAAAGCCGATGCAGCTAAAGCAATTCAAGGTTTTATTGATGCCATTACCGACACCCTGGGTGATGGAGACAAAATAACTCTCGTTGGTTTCGGTACTTTTTCCGTAGTAAAACGGGCAGCACGCGAAGGCCGCAATCCTCAGACTGGAAAGAAAATGAAGATTAAGGCCAAAAAGGTCGTAAAATTCAAAGCCGGCACCAAACTGGCTGACAGTATTTAATAGTGTTCGTCCGGAAATGTAAAATATCTGAACGGACGGCAGGCGCCGTAACCAATCGCTGGGCAGCAAAAGCCCTTCCGGATCGCAAACCCCTTGCCATGTTAGACGTTCACAGGTGCTGTAGCTGTACGCCCGAAGGAAGTGCCCTTGGGGGTGCGTGATCAGGGCGATCAGTTATACCCCTAAAACTAATGGTTGCCCTGGTCGCGTGCAGGTGTAAGCGAGCCTGCGAGACTCCGGATGCGGTGCCTATGAACGTTTACGATTTACATTTATCGTCACATAGCCATGTTTTGTGGTGGTGCTATGCGATAACGGCATAGATTACGTACATCTGCGGCTTCTGTTGTCACTTACTTCCAATTTGCCCTGAATTTCGATTAATAAAAAGGAGCATACGTAAAACAGAGTGAATCCTCATGAATGAGGCTACATTTCCGACAATTTCAACTATCATAGCCGAAGATTTTCACAACCTTGAGATAGCTGACTCTGCTGATCTTAGGGCTTGGCAAAAAATAAATTGTACTTCTTGGCATCTTCATTATGTGAAATGGAAGTGGGACTTTAGTCCCGCCTTTTGAGGGATGCAGTGGCTGTGTTGGACTAAAGTCCCTTTTCCGACAAATATAACAGAATAGCATTTTATTTTTTGCCGAGCCCTAAAGATACTTTTTCCTTAATCCTGCTGACAGATCCCGGGTCAGTTCGAGTACCCGTTTTGCAAAATCAGGGGCAAGGGCGCCGGTTCCGCAGCTTGGAGTGATAATCGTCCGCCCCAGGAGAGCGGGCAGGTCCCAGCCCGGACCTTTAAGCATGACAGCCTGTTTTTCCCACATGGCTGTAAGTGATTCCGTGGTTTCGTTTGAGATCTGGTCCTCTTCGGATGTGGGCACTATACCCCATGCAATGATCCCGCCTCTGTTGAGGAACGAGTAGAGCTGGTCTTTGCAGGTTATCAACCGGTCGAAAAATCCATACGCATCAAAACTCAAGATGTCAAGATCCAGAGAGAGTATGAAATTCCAGTCCGTATTCGCGCATACATGCACTCCGGCCAGGCCGCCGTTCTGTTTGATTGCCGTAAAGACTTCATTCATGTCCTGACCGAGATCATCCGGAGAAATGGTGATAAAGGAGGAAGAGCCCAGGCCTGCAAATGCCGGCTCGTCGACAAACATGAGCGTGGGCAGCCCGAGTCGGCTGAGGAATTTTACCTGCCAGCCCGCTTTCATGGCAATCCCCTTGACTCCTATTTCCCGGATTGTCGGATCGTAATAAGCCAGACGATCGTCCTGGTCCTTAAGACCGGTAAGCAGTGTGAACGGACCGGTAATCTGGCCCTTTACAGCAGTTACGCCGGATTTTTTTGCTGTTTCATCCATAAGGAGATAGAGACCTCCCGCCCGTTCCCGGCTGACCTGAAACCGCGAGGAAAGCAGTTGATCAGGATCCTCGGACACTATCAGATATTCCTCAAAGAATTTCAGGAGATCTTCTTCAAAGGATTCTGTGTGTATATCAAAAAAGGTTCGCTGCCCTTCTTCCACAATACCTGGAAATCCTTCGACAAATTGTTTCAGCATTCCTTCAAGGGGATTGCAGGGCAACTGGGGCCAGAGCGGGATGTCCGGTGTATGGCTGTAAATCCATTCCAGCGCCTCTCCATGATCCGACAGCGGAAGACTGCCGATCAGGGTGGCAAGTCCGGCAGGATTGAACTCAGAACGATCACTATTTCCAGACATTTTTTGTTCTCCGGGGTTCAGATTACGGGTTAAGGCACGGATAGCCATAATTCCTGCGTCAATTTAAGCAATTTTTTATTATTTTGCTATAATATTCAGGACAAGTCCACCGACTTTGCCTTTATAATCTATAAAATTATTATATATTCGAATTTTCGAATTTAAAACTTGACATTTTTTTTACATATAATCAATATGTTAGGGGTGATACAATTTTCATGTCATTCCCGCCTTTGATTGAGCTGTTAAGCCATTGAACTCAACAGCTTGCCAGCTCGACAGCAATTAAGCTTCAGGAGGATATTGTGGACATAGATTCAATTGACACGACAATCGAAAGACTGGGTGAACCCAGGATTCTGTCCCCGCTTCAGGAAACAGGAAGCAGAGCCATGGAGTGGAATTTTATTTCCGATTCGGAAAGGACTCTTGTTGACGTAACAGCAAAGTCTTTTAGAAAATATATTAAGGAAAAGAAAAAGGAACCTCCGAGCTTCGAGCTGGCAGGCCCGAGGCGGAAAATTTATTTTGACCCGAGCAAGCTCAGGTGTGCTCTGGTCACTTGCGGAGGTCTGTGTCCGGGCCTGAATGATGTTATCCGTGCAATTGTTCTGGAGCTTTATTATCGCTACGGGGTTCGAAATATTTACGGGATCAGGTATGGTCTTGAAGGGTTTATCCCGGAGTTCGGCCATGATGTTGTGAATCTGACTCCGGATATAGTTAGAGATATTCTGAGTATGGGCGGTTCGATTCTCAGTTCTGCAAGGGGCCCTCAGGACATTGAAGCGATTGTCGATTCTCTTGAAAGAATGAATATCGGTATTTTGTTCATGATAGGCGGGGACGGCACACTTCAGGCAGCCATAAAGATCAGAGATGTCATAACCGAAAGGAATCTGAAGATCAGTGTTATAGGAATTCCAAAGACCATTGATAATGATATATATCTTACTTCCAGGACCTTTGGTTTCGAGACTGCCGTGAATGTAGCCACTGTTGCGATAAAGAGCGCGCACAACGAGGCGAATGGGTACTGGAACGGCATTGGTCTTGTAAAACTCATGGGGAGGCACTCGGGCTTTGTTGCCGCTTCGGCGGCCCTTGCAGAGCAGAATGTTAATTTTGTGCTGATTCCCGAGGTTGATTTTGACCTTGAAGGGGAGCACGGGTTGCTGCGTACACTTGAGCAGCGTCTGGAGAGGTCGAGACACGCGGTAATCGTGGTTGCCGAAGGAGCGGGCCAGAAGTTCTTTAAAGATATAGATTTGGGAATGGATCCTTCCGGAAATGTTAAACTAAAGGAAATCGGTCTGTTTCTTAAGGAAAAGATCATATCTTATTTTGCAGCTAAAAAAATAGGGATTCCCTTAAAATATATTGATCCCAGTTACATGATCAGGAGCTTACCTGCAAATGCGAGTGACAGCCTGTTCTGCAGCTTTCTGGGACGTGACGCGGTTCACGCCGGCATGGCCGGAAAGACAAATCTCATGGTAGGCTGGTGGAATAATAACTATGTGCATATTCCGATGACTGCATCGGTCGGCAAACGTAAACAGGTGGATATGCGCGGCAAATTGTGGTTAAGCGTCCTTGAATCCACAGGCCAGCCCTCGATGAAAAACGGTTGACGGGAAATTGCTTTTTTTACGGTCGGCTCGGAGGGAAAAAAATGATCTCCGATCCCCTTGCATCTTCACTTCTTATTAGTATTGAACCGCCGTTTTCCTCAACAATGTTTTTGTAACCGTTCAGATTGGTCTGAAAAAATGAAGGGAGGTTTAATATGCCTTTAGTTGAGTTTAAAGAAAGAAATAGTACAGATATTAAATCACGAAATCTAAGCAATGTTCAAATGGAACTTATAAAATTGTATTCTACGAATTTGGAGTACGATGATTTAATGGAATTAAAAAAACTTTTGGTTAATCATTTCGCTC
>JAIWHJ010000177.1:0-4911 GCA_048629695.1 Promethearchaeota archaeon | reverse complement strand
CTGTTGCGGCCGCAAACGCAGGTAAAAGCCTCAATCAATGGATTATAGATACACTTCAAAAGTCTGTTCATGCTCACTGAAATCCCCAATAAGATCCGTTGATTGCGGTTCAAGATTCCGATCAAATAAACCCTGAACCTTTGAACCCGGAACCTATGACTGACAAATCCACGACCGACATGATCTGGGGCATACACCCGATCCTTGAACTGCTGCGATCCAGACCCGACCATATCAGTGAAATTACTATCCAGGAATCGAGAAGCAGAGCCAGGCTCCATGAGATCATCGAACTGGCTGAAAAACACAATCTCAAGGTCCGATTTTCCAAACAACTGAAAATACCGGGCAGCACAGGCAAAGTAAACCACCAGGGTGTTGCGGCAAGGGTTGCGCCCTGCCCTGCCGTCTCTCTTGAAAAACTCCTGGAAATTACCGGGAAATCTACAAAATCACCCATTTTACTGGCCTTGGACAATATAATAGATCCGCACAACCTGGGAGCCATAATCCGTTCCGCAGCAGCAGCCGGAGTATCCGGAATAATTCTCCCAAAAGACCGTTCCGCACCCCTTACGGCAACAGCAGCCAAGATCTCTGCCGGCGCTCTATCTCACGTTACCATCTGCCGCGTTACAAATCTCGTATCAGCCATCAAAAGCCTGCAAAAGGAAGGTTTCTGGATATTCGGCGCACACGGATCGGCCGACCGGTCAATCTATGAAACCGATTTTTCCGAACCAACATGTCTTGTCATCGGAAGTGAAGGAAAAGGTATCCGGCCTCTTGTAAAAAAACAGTGCGATTTTCTAATCTCCATTCCCATGCAGGGGCCCCTTGACTCTCTAAACGCCTCGGTAGCCGCAGGTATCATTCTATTTGAGATAGTCAGATCCCGATCCGCCTCTTAATTCACGACAACCGATGGTGTTGAACGAGTTTTGAACGCTATTATAAGGGCATATGGGGCTATATTGCACCCGTTTTTGGTGTTTATAAGGCAGAGCCTTAAGGTATGCATTCCCAGGCGGAGCCTGGGAACGAGGGTAAAGTTTGGATCTTTTATGAACCACCAGACCAACCAGATTTGTCAAAAATGAAGACGTGCCCATTCCTCCACAGAAGTGACAACATGAGACGGGACAGAAATTCAGACTTTTTTTTTGATGGTGTTGACGAAGCTGTCATCAGGCAGGAACGGGCAAAGGCCCGCGAATTAAGAAAAAGCCGTTGGTGGAAAAACAAGATCGCAAAAGGGGAATGCCATTACTGCGGGGGGAAAATCCCGCCGGCTGAACTCACAATGGATCACATTGTCCCGCTTTCCAGGGGAGGCAGGAGCGTAAAAACCAACCTGGTTCCAACCTGCAAGGCATGCAATACCCAAAAAAAAACCATGCTTCCCATGGAATGGGAGAGTGGAATGATGAATGATGAATGATGAGTTGTGGCCGAAGTTAGAACCACAACCCCCAAATTCATATCAATTTACCGCTCTGTCACATTAACTGTTATTCTGATTTCCTGGCCGTTTTTAAGTGACATCGCGATCACGTCGTCTGCCGGGTAGTCCACATTTTGAACGAATTTCCACCAGACAGGGGAACTGGAACCCAGCGCCCTTCTTATACTGCTCCTTATCTGTTCCGTGGTGACTTCCCGGATCTCTCGCTCTGATCCGCCCGCCTCATGAGATAATTCTGCAGCAGTTTCAGGAATTTTGATTCCTGACAACATCAGGCCTTCGATAATTTTTTTTGAGTTGATCGGTTTAATAACATATGCGTCACATAATTCACGAAATGAAGAACGAACAACTCCAGGATCATCATCTGCTGTGAGCATAACCACTTTTGCACCATACCCGACCTGAATATCGTGTGTTGTTTCCCAGTCCCGCATCTGTTTCAGGGCCTGGATACCATTCAACACAGGCATATGGATGTCCATAACAATAACGTCATACGGTCTCCCGCTTTCATGGGCCTGTATGAAATTTTGAACAGCCTCAGCCCCGTTTTCCGCCACTCCGCACTCAGCGTGCCGGGACAGGATTGTCTCCGCCTTGACCCTGCTGGTGATCTCATCATCTACTATCAGAATTTTCATCAAACAACCCCCAAAAGGAATGATGAATTATGAATGATGAATAGTGACAACATTCCATTTGTTACTCATCACTCACCACTATTCATCATTCATCATTCATCATTTCACAACATGTTGTTAACCATTTTTTCCAGATCTGCTATCAAAACTATGTCCTCATTTCCCAGGATCGTGTAGCCTGATACTCCCGGGATGTTATCAAGGTATACAAAGTCATTGCCGAACACCTTTACAACAATCTGTTGATGGCTGAATATCTGGTCCACAATAAGGGCGACCTTGTACTTTTCGCAGATAATGATAACAAAAGAGGATTTGTCCTTTAACTCCTTTTTCGGCATTGAAAAATAGTAGTTGTTAATATCAACCAGTTTGATAATAGAGTCGTTATAGGCTATGCCGCCCTCGTCGTGCGGAAGGCTGACGATGTTGTTTTCCGGATAGATTGTGGTCGTCACATCTTCCGACGGCACTGCAAAAAGCTGCTTGTCCGATCTGAAAATCAGGGCATCCTTGGTTACAAGCGTCCGGGTGAGAGGGATCGTAACCAGAACCGTGGAGCCTTTATCAACCACGGAGTCAACATCGACTCTTCCGCTGGTCCTTTCAAGAGTTGACATAACGACATCCATCCCGACCCCGCGGCCTGAGACATCGCTTATTTTTTCGGCTGTACTGAATCCCGGCTTAAAGATCAGGTTGACAAGCTCCCGGTCGTTCAAACTCTCCAAATCCGCCTCTGACATGAATCCTTTTTTCAGGGCAGTTTTTTTCATGAGTTGCGGATCAATTCCCTTACCGTCGTCTTTTATGGTAAAAACCACATTATATTGATCCGTTGACGCAATAAGTTCAAGAACGCCCTGTTCCGATTTTCCCTTGGCCACCCTTTCTTCAGGGGTCTCTATGCCATGATCGGCCGAATTCCGCAGAATATGGACAAGCGGATTTTCAATAGCCTCTACAAGATCCTTGTCAACCACCGTCTTCTCGCCGGTCATCTTGAAACTTATCTTTTTGTCAAGCGACCCGGCCAACTGTCGAATCACTTTTGGAAAACGCCTGAACAGGTTATCCAGGGGCACCTTTCTCACACTCATCACATCGTTCTGCAGTTTCACAAGCTTGTCGTCAAGTGATGTGATTGTATTGCTCATCACGGCAATGATGGCAGTATCCACATCTGTCTGTTCAAGCTGTTTTTTGATAAAACCAAACGAGTCAACATTGATGTAAAGCTCGCCCACCGTGTCCGCAAAACTGTCCAGTCTGGACTGGTCTATCCGGATCGTCTTTATCTCTTTTTTTATTTTTTTCCGTTTATTGACATGTTTTTTAAGTACCCGGCTGTCCTGAATTCTTAATCCATTTTGCAATTCCTCTTCCTTGAGCGCGCCGTCTCGCACAAGAATCTCGCCCACCCTCTCCTGCTTTCCAAGCGCTTTTGAAAGATCCTCATTTGAAATCATTTCCTGTTCAACCAGGATACTGCCGATTTTAAGGTTTTCATCTTCGTCAAGGTTGCGGGCCTCGAAAAGCGAAATCACATCATTAATCGCAGTTCGGCAGTTCATCACGAATTCATCATTTGTCATCAGCAATTCGTCATCAATAAAACCGCTCAGGTTTGCCAGTTCGTTAACAACAATCAGCGCATCCTCATTGTTTTTAAAGGCCTGTTTAATTATTTCAAGTGACTCATCATGGGTTTTCAGCTTATTTCCGGATATGGTCCGCCTTGCCGAAATAACAGAGGCAGCCTCACCCAGGTTCCTTATATGTTCAGTATAATCCGTACTGTTAAAAAAATATGAACATTCAGGCGAATATGCGGTAAAATTCTTTGAATCTTCATGACTTTTTAATAACGTCCGTATATCTTCATTGAATTTTTCCACCTGGTTCAGCACATTGAGAATCAGTTGGTTTTCATTAATATTAACACCCTTTTTCTCTGCCTCTTCCACAAGGTTCTCAAGGTCAATAACGCTTTTTACACTGCCTGCGAACTCCTTTGGTTTGTATTTCTTGATCCTTTGTTCCAGAAAGTCCTCTTCATCGGGCCTCAGAGTTACGTCCTGAGGGTCTTCCATGACGCGGTCCATCATTTTCTGGAGATACTCGACCCCGATCAGCAGTGCGTCGATAACATCCCTGTCAACAGTAACCTTGTGGTTCCTGATCATATCAAGAAGGTCTTCCATGCGGTGGGAGAACTTGTTGATATTGGTAAGGCCGAAGAAACCGGAGTTCCCCTTCATGCTGTGGACCGGCCTGAAAATCTTATTGATTATCTCAAGATCAGACGGATCGGTCTCAAGCTGGATAAAGGCTGCCTCAATGTTTTCCAGCGATTCGTTGGTCTCATCAACAAATCCCTGCAATGCTTTAAGATCCTGTTCATACTCCATATCAGGCGTCTTCCTTTAAGTAGTTATCAGTGTTCAGTTATCAGTTGGCAGCAGAACATAATGCCCTTCGGGCAAAACCGGCTTTTAGCTATTAGCCATTAGCGGTTAGCATTTCTCTCATTTCCGCCCCTGTTCAATGCTAACTGCTAACTGCTTAACCGCTAACTTAACTAACAACACAGATCGAAGAAACACAGCGAATAAGCAAAACTTTGTTTTTCCGATACATGAACATAATGCCCTATGGGCAAAAATACAGAACAATTAATTTTTTCGTCATTCCGGCATGTAGTTAGCCGGAATGACGATGGTTCATCCTATGCGAATCAGCGAAATTTTGTTTTTTCGATACCCGGAGGCGCAGGCGCGGCTGGAGAGACACGTCGCCTGG
>JAIWHJ010000176.1:0-4919 GCA_048629695.1 Promethearchaeota archaeon | reverse complement strand
CTCGAAATACTACATGTATTCCTGTGGATAAAATTTTTGCCTTCCTTGATCTCGAACAAAATTGAACATTTTAAAACCGCCTCTATAGATACGTATGAGCCAATTTCAAAACTGAGAAGGTATTATGATAAAATCCATTATTCTGTGGGCACTTGCAATACTTTTGGCACCGTTTTTTTCCGCGGTCATCTTAAAGGTCAAGGCTTTTTTCGGGGGGAAAAAAGGGCCTCCACTTTTGATTAATTATTACACCTTAATCAAACTTTTTAAAAAGGGATCCGTTTACAGCACCAGCACGACCTTTCTTTTCAAACTGGGCCCCATGGTTTCCCTGTCTACAGCTGTGACTGCCCTGATGTTTCTTCCCATTGCAGGACAGCAGCCTGTGTTTTCGTTTAACGGTGATGTTATTTTTATTTTATACCTGCTTGGGCTGGGACGTTTTTTTACAATTACTGCCGCCATGGACACAGCATCCCCATTTGAGGGTATGGGCGCGGCCAGGGAAGCGTACTTCCCCATTATATGCGAAGCGACAATGTTCATGATATTAATCCTGTTTTACATGCTCACAGGCGATTTGCGATTTGCCGCATATTTTTCAGGAGGCCAGCCGCTGGGACTCTGGCAGGTGGCAGGATCGCCTTTGTTGTTTGTAGTCATTTCTTTTTTTATCATCCTTTTGACGGAAAATTCCAGGGTGCCGGTGGATGATCCGGCCACGCACCTGGAGTTGACCATGATACACGAAGTGATGGTGCTGGATCACAGCGGGCCTGATTTAGGATTAATTGAACTGGGCTCCTTTTGTAAGCTTTTTTTCTATTCAACAATTGTTGCCTCACTGATTCTCCCTTTTAAACTGGGCCATTTTGCCGCAAACATCGGCCTGTTTGCCGCAGCTCTTATAATAGTATACACGGCTGTGGGTATCATGGAATCAGTTATGGCCCGTTATAGAATGGACAGGGTTCCCAAATTTATTCTTACTTCTTTTGCCCTGGCTTTTTTTGCAACTATTATCACCCTGGAGTTTATAAAATGATACATCCGGTTGATTCCATATTGTCCCTTGTGCTGCTGTCGGTATTATTTTCGTTTGGTTCCAGTCGCCTCCCGGTGCTGATCAAAGTACTGGCTTTTCAGGGAGTGGTGGTGTCCATTGTGCCGCTGTTTATCGGCCACGATTTGAGTGGCTGGGGAATTTTGTTCACCCTGGTAACCATGACAATTCGCGGGATCATTATACCCTTTTGCATTTATCTGGCCATAAAAAAAGTTGCTATCCACAGGGAGGTCGAACCCATTATCGGATATCATGCCTCTTTACTGGCAGGGCTTGGTTTAATTGTCGCAGCGACATATGTCAGCCACAAGTTTGATATTACATCCATCAGCACCAGTACAATGCTGCTCCCTGCTTCCATTACTCTCCTGGTGGCAGGTATGTTCCTTCTGATGGCCAGAAGAAATGCTATTGCCATGGTGCTGGGCTATATCATGATGGAAAACGGCATCTATCTTGTGGGAACAACCTTTTCAGTGCGTGCCCGTCATATCGTGGAATTCGGTATTTTGCTGGACGTGCTGGCCGGTGTTATGATTATGGCCGTCATCCTGCAGAATATCAAACAAAAATTCGATGATGTAGATACTGCGCTGCTCAGAACATTAAAGGAATAGATAGGTTATTTAAATGGTAGAAATTGTCTTTTTAGTCCCGTTTTTTACCGGCATTGTTGCGTTTTTCCTTCCCCGGAATTTTGGTCGCCCGCTGCTGGTGCTCACAGGTGCGATTCATTTATTTCTGTCCATCCTGCTGTGGATTCAACGGCCTGAGCCGTTGTTTAAAGCCTATTTTGCTGTTGCACCGGAAGGTTTGCTGTCTTTACTGGTGATATCGCTGCTGTTTTTCCTTATTTCCATATATACGACAGGTTATCTCAAAGCTTCAAATATTAAATCCGAACATATTTTTACCGGGTCTATGCTGCTGTTTTTATCTACCATGACGATGGTAACTCTTGCAGACCATATCATGGTGATGTGGATTGCCATCGAGGCGACTACGCTGGCCAGTGCACCGCTGATTTATACCCACAGGACTGCGGCGTCACTTGAAGCTACCTGGAAATATGTCCTGATTTGTTCCGTGGGCATTGCCATGGCGCTGTTGGGTTCGGTTCTGATTACTATTTCCATGGATGTGGGTAATGTCGATGTGCCGGTTTCTTTTTCCGCTCTTACCGCTTGTGCAAAAGATCTTGATTCCATGTGGCTGAAAGCAGGTTTTGTTTTTATCCTTGTCGGATACGGTACTAAAATGGGTCTTGCCCCTATGCACACATGGCTTCCCGATGCCCACAGTGAAGCCCCCAGCCCGGCATCAGCCCTTTTGTCCGGCGTTTTACTTAACTGTGCGTATCTCGGAATTTTTAAAACCAACAAAATCATGTATGCTGCGGGCCTTGGCGATTTTTCAGGTAGCATTTTGATAGCCTTCGGCCTGACTTCCATTATAGCAGCAGCTACTTTTATTCTAAAACAAACGGAATATAAAAGACTGCTGGCATATTCGAGCATTGAAAATATGGGAATTATTGCCTTTGGAACAGGTCTCGGGGGAATTGGTGCATATGGGGCAATGATATGCCTGATTCACCACAGCCTGATTAAATCTTCCCTGTTTCTGACTTCAGGCAATATTTTACTGGGTTACGGCAGTCGGATGATTGAGGGTACAGGGAAGCTGGTTAAACTGATGCCAAAGACCTTTTTGGCCTTCTTTGGAGGGTTTGTCGGTATTTCCGGGTTCCCGCCCTTCGGGATTTTTATCGGAGAATTGTTTATTATTGTCGGCGTATTCAGGACCGGTCATTATGTGCTGGCTGGAATTTTTATCCTGAGCCTGTGCGTCATATTTGCCGGTTTTGCAAACCAGGTTATGAAAATATCTTTTAATAGTACAAACGCAACTACCCGGTTAAAGGAAAAAACAGGTATGATCTGGCCCCAATATGCCTTGCTTTTAACCTCGCTGGTCTTGAGTTTATGGATTCCGGATACCCTGTACAGGACAATAATCCATGCGGTGACATCCATCGGTGGAGGATTTTAATGAAGACTGATTTTTTAAAGATTTCAAATGGTGTATCAATCGCAAGAGAAGAGATCCCGCATCTTTCCTTTGATAATTTTCATCAGGAAGCGATAAATATTGTTAAAAACAATGGAAAAGTCGTCCATTATTTTGCTTATGCAGACGGCAGCACTGTCAAACTCATGGCGGTATTAAGGACCGATGAATTACTGGTTGCCGGTTGTGATGCACCTGATACATACCCGTCCTTAAGCATTCTTTGCGAACCGTTTCATATGTTCGAACGGGAGATTGCTGAACAGTTCGGTATCAGGCCTAAAGGCCATCCATGGCTGAAAATGGTCCGCTACCATGCCAACTGTCAAAATAAAGCTGATATTTTCGGTAATAATTACAGTGAGGATATTCCCGGAAATTATGATTACTACTCTGTTGAAGGCGAAGAGATCCATGAAGTGGCCGTAGGTCCCGTGCATGCCGGTGTAATTGAACCCGGGCATTTCCGGTTTAACTGCATCGGTGAACGGGTACTTAACCTGGAAATACAATTGGGATATCAACACCGGGGCATTGAATCATTATTTACCAATGTGGATGCCGGGCGCCGGCCTGTGCTGGCCGAAAGTATTGCAGGTGATACCACGGTAGGTCACAGTCTGTGTATGGTCCAGGCCATGGAGGCTCTTACCGGTGCTGAACCGGATGCCGGAGCGCATATTATCAGAACCATTGCCATGGAACTGGAACGTATCCAGAATCATGTGGGTGATCTGGGTGCATTAAGCGGTGATGTGGCTTTCCTTCCGCCTATGAACTACTGTGGCCGCATGCGAGGTGATTTTCTTAATATGTCCCTGCTTCTTTGTGGAAACAGGTTCAGCAAAGGATTAATCCGGCCGGGTGGCGTACTTTTTGCCATGGATAATGAAGTGCGTCGTATTTTGACTGAGCGCATAAATGAGATCAAGCCACAGGTGGAAAACACGATCAACCTTCTTTTTTCCACATCCAGTGTTCGTTCCAGATTTGAAGACTGCGGCGCTGTCAGCAAATCTGATGCTGAACAATTGGGCCTGGTAGGGCCGGCCGGCCGTGCGAGTGGAATTTCTTATGATGCGAGGCGTTGTTTTCCAACTGAATATTACAAAAACCTGGATATTCCTGAAAATGCAAAGTCAACCGGTGATGTTTATGCAAGGGCCAAAGTAAGAGCAGACGAAACCATGCAGTCTATTAATCTTATCCAGTCATTATTAATTGATCCGGTTGAAACAAATTGTGTGAATTCGGGAAATACTTCACCGGAGGCATCTTCCTTCGTGGTTACAGTAAATGAGGCCTGGCGTGGTGAGGTGTCACACTGTATCCTGACAGATGCCGATAGCAATATTTTGCGTTATAAGATCAAGGACCCTTCGTTCCACAACTGGAACGGACTGTCCATGGCATTACGGGATACGGGAATATCAGATTTTCCACTTAACAACAAGAGCTTCAACCTGTCGTACTGCGGGTTTGATCTCTAGAAGTGTTTTCAAAACCCCTTTCAGGCCCAATTTCTGTGTTGGAGCGAATATTTCAATCCTCAAAATATGCAATATATTCTTGCGGTTGAAATATCCGCTCCGCCTCGAACTTGAACCTGAAAGGGATTTTGAAAATACTTCTAATTATTTAACGATAAATTTTTAATATATAGCAACCAGAGAGAATCCAAAATGCTCAATACGCTTAAGAACAGATTTGAACAAGGTTATAGAACGACAAAATATCCTAAAGTAAAAATCGATTTGCCTTCGCGATATCGTGGAAAGCCGCA
>JAIWHJ010000175.1:0-4925 GCA_048629695.1 Promethearchaeota archaeon | reverse complement strand
TACAGAATATATTTCAGTAAACTACGCCAATGCACAAAAAGACATACTGCCGAAAATTGAATCAATATTAACGAAAAATCGAGGCAGCGCCAGCGCTGATCAGCGCACCAACACTATAATTATGACAGATATCCCTGAAAAGATAAAAAAGGCCAGGGAAATAGTAACTAATCTCGACAAGGTAACGCCTCAGGTAATTATCGAAGCCAGGATAGTAGAGGCTACCACCAGTTTTTCAAGGGAAATCGGAACCCAGTGGGGAGCGGCCGGCGGTATTCAAGAAGATGATCCTCGTGCCGGAATAGGCCCGCAAAGGGGCTATGATATCCTTGGAGGCACATACGGCTATAACATGGCAGTGAATGCTCCAATTGCATCAAACATGGGGAGTATAGGTTTTAATTTTACAAAAATAGCCGGCACTCCATTTTTACTAAACGCCATGTTGCTGGCAATGGAATCAGAGGGGGAAGGCAAGATAATTTCCTCACCCAAAATTGTAACACTTGACAACAAAGAAGCCACAATTACACAGGGACTGCGCTATCCATACCTTAAGCTGGACGAATCCGGCAATACTACGACTGTGTTTGAAGACATAGATCTCGTCCTTAAAGTTAAACCTCACGTAACTCCTGACAATCGCATTTCAATGAATATAAAAATTGAAAAAAAAGACCTTGGAGTTGAGTACGATGCAGGACGATCATTTACAACAAAAGCCGCTGAGACTGAGCTATTGATAGACGATGGGAACACTGTTGTAATTGGCGGCATTATTAAAACAAGCAAATTCTCTGGCGTATCTGGTGTCCCCTGGTTATCAAAAATTCCCCTGATTGGTTGGCTTTTTAAATCAACAAACAAAACAGACAACAAAGAAGAGCTGCTGATATTTATTACCCCAAGAATAGTCAGGCTTGAGCAACGTGATATGATTAGATGATTGAATGGATACACGATTGGGTGATAAAGATGGGTTACGAATCAACAAATCATCGAAGCTGTATTGAAATTTCCATTTTACTTTGAGACTTGAGCCTTGAGTCCTTGAACTTTTACCTTTTACCTTTGAGCTAATAAGGGGAGCGTTATGAAATTCAAATACACCGGTATTGTTATTCTAATAGTTCTTATGACCTTTCTCTCAGCAGGTTGTGGGTCAAGCGGTGGTGGAGATGATGGCGGGGGAAGCGACAGTGGAGATTCCGCGGCTGAAGAAAACGACGATGGATTGACTGCGGCTGAAATAACTCTGTTGGCCAATCCAACGAGCATTATCGCTGATGGGACCAGTACCAGTGCAATCACAGCTACTGTAAAAACAGCCACAGGACAGGGTGTACCCGACATTGAGGTCGAGTTTGGCACAGATAACGGTTCTATTACAGCCAGCAGCGGAATTACTGATAGCGAGGGCAAAGCCACGACTACCCTTACCAGCAGCACAGAGCAAGGTGTTGTTGCGAACGTTACGGCATCGGTTGGAACTATCTCAGGCACGACAACTGTTACCTTCAGCGGTGGTGAAGTCACGGCATACTCAATTAAGCTTTCCACGGATCCCATTTCCGTAAAATCCGACAACTCGGACAGTTCTATCATTACCGCCAATGTTCTGGATGCAAGCAATGCCGTCATAGAAGGAATTACTGTAATGTTTAGCGCCGGAGGAGGGCAGATAAGCGCGTCATCGGCTGATACAGATGCAAATGGCAAGGCGCAGATCACCTTTTCATCAGGAACTTTAGATCCGAGCAATCAGGTTGTTACGATTACCGGTACTGTCTCAGAGCTTTCTTCGCAGGTACCCATACAGATTACAGGCTCAACCCTCACTCTTTCTACCGACAATTCGAACATTACAGATGATGGCTCAACTACTGCTACCCTGACAATAACGGCAAAGGACGCAGGAGGAAAACCTGTCTATGATACCCCGGTTACACTGAGTGTCAGCGGAACCGGTGGAGCCACTCTGTCGGCATATTCAGGCAATACAGACCCTATCGGCGAGCTTCAGGTGACCGTAACGGGCACAGGCGCCAGCTCAGTAACAATAACAGCCGAGGGTCTTGGGACAACGGCCGCTCAAGCATATACCGTAAGCTCTGTTGGGGCGCTCTTTGGTATTATTTCACCAACAATCGATCCTTGTTTCCTTTCCACCAACACCGATCTTACAATTATTGTAAATGCCCCGGCGCTGGCAAAGGTAACGTTTGCCACAACCCTCGGCAGTCTGACAGGGGGAGGCGAAACAGGGCAGGTAATAGAGGTGGCTGTTGCAGGCGGAACAGCTTCAGCCGTGTTCCGTTCGGGTCAGGCCGGTCTGGCAACTATTCAGGTATTTGATCCGGATAATTCTTCAACTTCGGACACTATGGGAGTAGCGATTACGGCGACATCTGTGGATGCTGCACGCATTACGTTGCAGTCCAGCACATATGTGGTTGCGCCAAGTTCCGGAGGCATCAGCAATACGGCTACCCTGACAGCAACCGTGCGAACCTCGGATCTTCAGGTTGTCGGCGGCACTCCTGTTGCATTTTCGATTGAAAATCCCACAGGCGGTGGCGAGACCGTATCCCCTGTTGTTGTGTATACGGATATCTCAGGTGTTGCAACCACAACATTTACTTCCGGCTCACTGCCCTCGGTAGAGCCTGTGATCGTCAGTGCCCGGGTTGTCGGCGAAGGAACTACCGGTCCTTTGACCAACATTCTTTCATTTAATAATTTAGACCCGGCTACCATTGAGCGAACTGTTGGGGGATCATTTGAAACAGATGGCTTTGAGGATGGTGAACAGATCAGGGTTCAAGGTTCGGCAAAAAATGACGGTATCTATATCATCAAAACTAAGAGCGCCCTCACGCTAACTCTGGATGCCGGCGAAACCTTGGCCACAGAAGCGGCAGGGGCAACAGTCACCATCACGGCCGTTGCTGTTGCACTTGATCCGGGGATTACAATCGGCGGGACAGCCGGATCAGTGGTGATCGGCATGGGTACTAAAATTACCGTGCTGAATCCAACCACGTATGCCCTGCCAATGTCGGTACTGGTGGCGGATTCAAACGGCAATGCCGTATCAGGTGCCGTGGTTTCTCTCAGCGCATGGCCTGCCCAGTATTCATCAGGCACATGGTATGATGAAAACCCTGACCCTGATGCGGAGAAATTTGTACCATATATTTCAGGCACCTTTGATAATGAAGACTTAAATGAAAATACTTTCCTCGATCCTGGTGAAGATACAAACGGGGATGGTTTGTTGACGCCTCATAACTCTGCGGCAGGCACTCTCCCTACAACAGTGACCACAGATGAAAATGGTGTTGCCAATTTCGATCTGGTCTACCTGAAGGATCATGCCAATTGGATTAGAAATCGAATCGGGGCAAGCACCCTTGTCCTTGGAACAGAAACCACGGCATCTACAACCTTCCGCCTTCCTTATGAAAGGTCGGAAGGAGAGGCAGGGGATTTACACGATTCTTCTTATCCCGTAGGCCTGACAGTGGCGGTAGGACTATCCACTACTCCTTATACTTTTCCTGTCTTTACAAACATTGTGACCGATACCTTCACACCGATTTACGGCACTATAACCGAACAACGCACCTATGCATACACAGACCCGGGTGGATCTGTCGGTGATGTTATTACCGACTATGTCACCATAATAGGAAGCTCTATAGATCCGGAGACTGGAGCAAGCAGCTCGATCGGCACTATCGTGCCTGTGCAGATTGTTGTGAAATAGGCTCACGGGAGCGACTCCATCTCTTTTTGGGCACGAGCCGCTGATTCTTAAACGTTGCTCGAAATTTTACAATAAACTTCTGAAATGCTTAATAGCCAATGCTTTTGACGATAAAGCCCCTTCAATAGCCTGAAAAATTATGAAGAGCGGAAGAAGCGACCTCCCTGCAGCGTATCCGCGCTGAGATCTCGAATCGTTGACTATATATCAACAATTGTTTTGGATCACAGGGAGGCCTAAAAAACTTGATACTACAAAATAAAACTTATGACGAATATGCAATAATATCAAGAAGATAAAAAATAGTAGACTTTTGGGCTGATATATTTTACATTATCATCGCCCCCGTGCGGTTGCTAACCATAAATATAACGGAGGCGGTTATGAATTTTAATAAACTTACAAATTGGCTGTTTACACATGTTCCAGTAAAATATCGTCTTAGAGTTGTTTGCCTAAGGATGGAGTCAAATAGCAGAGTTCTTTAAAAATCATCGCAGGATCAAATGGCAGACTATTCGTGTACCCACGAATAGTGCTAAGTTTTTCCAACAATTGTCAGAAAGAAACAGCTGGAAACGTGATATTTACAAATCCCTTCTCAGATGGAAGGCATCTACCCCGCCGAAAGCCTCTATTGCTTAAATGGGCCCGCCAGACCGGGAAAACTTATATTCTCAGACAATTTGGGGCGGATTTGCTATGCGTTCCCACGCTGGAGCATGGGAACGAGATAATATTTTCCGCAGACTACAAGAGGTTTGCGTTTTTTTGCGCCTCATGCGCAATAGAACTGTCGGGTGCAAGCTCTATGACCTTTTTATAAGCGCTGATAGCCTTTTTATATTCCTGCGATAAACTGTATGCCTTTGCCAGATAAAAATATGATTCAGCAGAACGCGGATAATTTTTCACTGTTTTTTCAAGCATTGCCACAGCATCTGCTGCCCTTTCCATTGCCATATAGGTTCGGCCAAGACCCCGCAGGGCAATTACAAAATTTGGTTCCAGCCTAAGGGCGTCGCTATAATATTTTTCTGCAATCTCGTATTCCTTCTTATTGTAATATGCCCACCCCAGGTTTGTAAGAGGATAGTGGGGCGTGGCATATAAAATATCATCAATAATCTCCTTAAAACAGGCTATTGCCACATCC
>JAIWHJ010000174.1:0-4958 GCA_048629695.1 Promethearchaeota archaeon | reverse complement strand
GATGGGTTATTCAGTAGTAAACGGTGCAATACAAAAAAAAGGATAACCGTTCAGAGGCGCCCCCTCTGAACGGTTACGAAAAAGCTGCTTCATGATGCAAATAATTTTGCAACCGCATCATGCACCATGATCGCAAGATCATTTTTCTGTTTCGGTTTGAAGCCGCTTGTTTCAATGGGTTCCCCCACTCGAATCATGACGTTTCCAGGTCTGGCCAGAAGGGTTCCCTTGGGCATGATGTGGTGAGTTCCTGTGATTGCAACCGGGACTATTGACACGCCGGATTTAATTGCAAGCATCATTCCTCCGGTTTTAAACTCCTGGAGGCTTCCGTCCGGACTCCGTGTTCCCTCGGGAAATATAACCACCGATGTTCCTTTGGCAATTTTTTCCGCGGCCTCTATCAGACTTTTGAAGGCCTCTCTGCCTTTTCCCCTGTTTATTGGAATATAACCGGCAATCCGCATGCTTGACCCAAAGACCGGAATGTCAAACAGTTCTTTTTTGGCCAGCCACCTGAAATCAATCCCAAGATAGCCCTGCAGAGCAAAGATATCGAACTGGCTTTGATGATTCGCGGCAAAGATGTATGGCTTTGTCGGGTCCAGTTTTTCACATCCCTCTACTTTTACGGACATGCCGCCGGCCCTGGAAACGGTTCTTCCCCAGAGACGACTGAGCCACTGGAGTTCCTCTGCGGATTTGCGTCCTATCATGGAAAATAACATGGCTGTAACACATACCGCGGCCGTGAACAGGGGAGTGAAGGCGAGTACGAATAATCCGCGGGGAAAAAGTAACAATTTCATAATAATCGTGATCCGTAACAGCAGTTTTTTTACGTCAGACGGTTCAGGCGCATTTAAGCCGTAATGGTTTGGGACTGTCCAAATGGTGGCAGTCCCACAAGATCAGTCACGTTTCTCCTTTATGGGGACTGTGTCAAGTTAAAATTGACCCATTGTAAAAGTTCCATATAAAATGTTGATTGACATCATGTAATAATATGGATGAGAAAGATCAGGAATGCCCGATCGGTTCTATCCAGGTCGCCGATGAGAAGAGAGAAACATTAACTCTATTCCCGGAAGTGCCTGAACCGAGGCCAAAACAGTCGTTTACCGATAAACGCAAAAAAGCCGGCAATTCGTTCAACGTTTGGAAATTATTGCCTCTTATTGCTTTTGCCGGAGCAATCCTCTATGTTTTGGCAGGTTTTTTCGCTGTGCCGTTCCTGGTGCGAACGATTTTGCCGGAAAAATTTGAGGAGCGTATCGGCAGACCGGTCACCTTCGGATCTGCCGCATTTAATCCTTTCACACTCCAACTTACGGTTAGTAACGCCATCATCGGCGCAAAGTTCTCTGACCCGGATGACGAAATTGATCCGATCCTCTCCTTTAGTAATTTGCAAATGAATATTGAGGCTGTTTCCATTTTTAAACATGGCCTTGTATGCCGGAAATTCGAGATTGATAACCCCTTTGTGCATGTTGAAAAGGATGGGGACAATCTTTACAATATTTCAGACGTATTTCCACCTGTACCAAAACCGGAACGGCAAGAGAAAAATTACAGCATAAAGGGTCTCAGTGAAATCATTGGCGTTCCCTTTCCTTTTCATTTGAAAAATGTGATCGTAAACAACGGACGTATCCGCTTTGACGACCGGCCTGCAAATCAATCCCACAACGCGGAAGAGATCAACCTGGTGTTTCCGTTGCTCACCAATTTTTCATCAGCCGCAGGGTCCATTGAAGCGCTGATTCAATCCGTAAGTCCGGCGCCTCCAAAATTTTCGGCAAAAATTGATGGCGGTTTTGTAAATCTGATTGGTGAAACAGAGGTTACCGACCAGGCCGTTAAGACTACGTATAAAATTAGTTTTAAAGCGCTTGATCTTGTTGCTTTATCCCATTATTTCCCCAACCGCCTTGATCATCCGGCCGTAGCCGGCGGAAAGGCTGATCTGAACCTTGACCTGATTTTTACCTCGGAAAATAAAGGAACATATGCCGGTCTGGAGATCAGGGGAGGCGCACAATTTTCAGAAAACGGTAAAAATCAGGCAAAAACAACTCTCTCCGGCAAGGGGCTGGTTCATGCAATGCCGTTTAAGGCAGAAGGATTCCTGGTCATGGAGGGTGTCGACATTGCCCGGCTTGGGCCCTATTTCCATCCGGCCCCTGAATTACGTATGAAAAGCGGTCAAGCCTCCAGGATGGAAGCACGTTTCATGTTGGGGAAAGATCAGGATCCCGAAAAATTGAATCTGATTTTGACTGATGCCGCCTTGCAGTTCCGGGATCTCACACTGGCTGAATTCGACACCCAATACCTGCACCTGCCTGACCTGACATTCAGCAATGCCGGGCTTGACATGAACCGGAAGATTCTGGATTTGGGCCTTGTCAGGGCTGAAAAGGGCAGCCTGCTTTTAAGATGGGACAAAAAGGGAGAACTGAACTGGAAGAAATATTTTGTTTATAAAGGGCGGGAAAAAAATGGGGAAAAGAAAAAATCGTGGGTTGTCAAGGCACATTCTCTGGACTTCTCAAACGGCTTGGTTGACATTGATTCCAATTCGGAAGTTGATCCCCTTAATTTACGCCTTAAAGATGTTTTGTTTAATGCAAAAGACCTTTCAACCGAATCCGGCAGAAAAGGAACCATCTCCGGCTCAGCCGGGCTGGACTCCGCATCCCTTCAGTTTTCCGGCAACCTGACTCCATCGCCATTTTCCGCGACTGTGGAATGGAGTGGAAATGGGCTGCCGGCTGCATCCTTATCTCCGCTTGTCAGCGGATGGTTTGCCCCAAGGATTACGGACGGAGTAATAACGGCCGACGGGACGGTCCATCTTCCTGATTTTTCATATTCAGGAAACTTAGGGATCACCAATTTCTCTGCTCAGGACCGGAAAGGCGGGCAAATTGTGAAATGGCGGCAGGCCTCATGCCGGAACCTTAATTTCCGGTCAAACCCGCCCCTTGTCGAGATTTCTTCAATTCTTGCGGACGGGCCGGTTGTAAAACTGCTCAACCAGGGTGATGGGCCGCTCTCAGCAGGTTTTTTCAAAGGTTCAAGATCTAAAAAAGATGGGAATAAATCCCTGAACAAATTAAAAATAGATACAATTACGGTCAACAATGGTGATCTTGTTTATTCGGACACGACACCTGGTTCCCCCTGTTCGTTCACCCTATCAGATCTTTCGGGCTCGATTTCAGGGATTATTAACAGCCCCGGCAACCGGGCCGCATTTTCCTTAAAAGGGAGAGTTCCATCACCTAAAGGGGCAGAGTCCGCTTCTTCACTTTCCGCCAAAGGCAAAACCGGTCTTTTTGATGAGCACCTGTTTGCAGACCTGACAGTCAAGATAGCTGGCATGGACATTCGCCCTCTCTCCCCATGGTTCTCGCACAATCTAGGCTATATGGTCACTGGGGGAGCCTTTGACTTGACTTCAATTTTTCGTCAGGAAAATCTGGAAATGTCAGGCAGTAATCAAATTCGCGTCACAGGTCTTGAGCTTGGGAAGAGGATTGATGAGAAGTCTCAACTGTTGTTTGCTGTTGGACTGCTTTCGGATCAGGACAATATGATAGACCTTGATCTGTCGGTCACAGGACCGGCCGGGCCTTTTTTTTCCTATGGTCATGGATTGGCAGGAGGATTGCGCGGGCTCCTGCTTAAAACCAGGATCTTTCCGTTTCTCCTTCTTCCTTTAAGCCCAGACCAACAAATTCCGCCCGATCACCTGATCATACCCTATGGCAGATCGGAACTGACCCGGGATAACATGGCGCGGTTAAAAGAGATGGCGCGTATCCTTGAAATGCGGCCGTCCATTGAATTGAAGATCCGGGGATTTGCTGAACTAAACGGAGACGGTGAATCCCTTTTGACCGAACTTAAGAAAGAGGCCGCCCGTCGCAGAATTGAAGAAGAATCGCGTTTTTTTAATGAAATGTCAATGGATTACATGGGTGAGGAAATCCGCTTTCCACGTCCGGGAAGTGTTGAAAAAGAGAGAGCCATGCCTGAGTCTGTAACCGTGAGTGATGATCTTTTGATCAGCCTGGCAAAACAGAGGGCAAATGCGGTCAAAGACTTTTTTGTCAATGACCTGGATGTTGCGCCGGACCGAATCCACGTAGATAAATCCGGAGGGCTGATCAAGGCCGGAAATCTGGGCCGGCCCGGGAATCGGGTTGATTTTATATTGATGGTGTCGGAAAAAGCCCTGTAATGTCATTATTTCGACCATAGAAAAAAATTCTGTGCCAGGCAACTGTTTGATAGTATAAAGATTTCTCCCTCCGGTTAAGGACATGGAATGCCAAAAGACATGCATGGCCTCTATTTCAGTGACGTAGCGACCAAGATCGGTATTGCGCACCGTCTTTTTAAGGCGTCAGGCGCCCGTCTGAAAGCGGATCCGGCTGTTAAAGAGAAACTCTTGCTTCTTGTCCGCTTAAGTGATGTATTGCAGGAACAGATGCGGTACATGGGGATGTTCGAGTTGTGCGGCACGTGCGGCAGTGGCCCGGATGGGGGGTGCTGCAGTGCGGAAATGGCAAATGAATCAGACGCTGTTCTCCTGTTCATGAACATGCTCCTTGACTGCGAAGTTGCCATCCGGCGGGATGATGATTTCGAATGCTGTTTCCTTGGTAAACGCGGATGCACACTGATATTAAAACCCATATTCTGCCTCAACTATAATTGTGAAAAAATCATGATCGCTTCCCCAAAAGAGGACCTGGCTGAACTCGAAACAGCAACAGCCCGCCTGCTCGGAGAGCAGACTATTCTTGAAAATATGATCCTGCAGTCAGGGCTTTTGTAACTTCTCAAGTAAATATTCGGCAGCACTCCACAGGAAGGCGATCAGGCTGCCCAGCATACCAAAGTATCGAAGTCTGCGCTTATCTGCTGATCAGCCTGCTCACCTC
>JAIWHJ010000173.1:0-4966 GCA_048629695.1 Promethearchaeota archaeon | reverse complement strand
CTGACAACACACATCTACGGCACCTGTGATCGCTTACCGGGCGAGGGTTTCCGACGACTTTTAACTGCCTCGTGATCAGTTACAATAATGGTAGGTTCAGAGTTCAGAGGTTCAGGGTTAACCAAAACTCTAAGCATGTGAACCTCCGAACCCGGAACCTCTGAACCTCTGAACCCGGAACCTTTAACCCTTTAACCCTCTGGACTCTGAACCCGTGAACGGTTACCGATTATTATTATGTTTTGTTGCAGGCATATGTTTACTTGCCGCATCAAATAAGGCAGTTGCTGATGATCTGATGTCCGTGCCCTGGCAGATTTCCGCTAACAGAATCATTCGTTTCGAAAAGTCGGATATCATTGTTGCCGAGGGAAGCGTGGTGTTGCAGCATGTCGAGGAAGTCGGGGCCGATCCGTTGGTGATCCGGGCCGACTGGATCAGGTATAATGTAAAGGCCGGCAGTATCAAGGCCAGGGGTAATCTGGAGGTGCATTCCGTTAATGATGTGATGGTGGCTCAGAGCGCAAGGTTTGATCTTAACCGTCAAACCGGCTCTCTTACCATGACCAGCCTGCGGTTTTCAGAATCCAACTGGCATTTCAGCGGACAGGAGGTGGAAAAAACAGGTGAATTAACCTATCATTTTAAGGATGGCCGTGTTACTACCTGCCCGGAGACTGCGGAAGAGAAACCGCTCTGGTCCGTCAATGCATCCGATGTGTACCTCAATACAGGAGATAAGGCCCGTTTAAAAAATGTCTCTCTGCGGGTCAAGGATGTCCCGATAGCCTATCTCCCTTATCTCGTGATTCCGGTATCCAGGCAATCCGGTTTTCTTACTCCTGAGTGGTCCCAATCTCAACGGGACGGCACAGGATTTAACCTCCCGTTTTTCTGGAATCTCTCATCCAGTTTTGACGCCACTTTTTATCCTGGAATCCTGAGTAAAAGGGGTGTGACCGCGGGCGCTGAATTCCGATACAGGGCGGCTGAACGTTCGCAAGGGACCATTGCGGTCAATTATCAGCACGACAAGACGACTGATACGGTTGAAGACGAGTACAAATCAGACGGGTATCTGCGGACCGATCATGACCGGTACTGGCTTCGGGCCAAGGCGGATCATGATTTCGGAAACGGCTTAAAGGCCGGACTTGATCTGGATATGGTCTCTGACCGGGACTATCTGCAGGAGTTCCGAAATGGAATAATCGGCTTTGATACGAGCAATGATAAGTTTCTGGCTACGCACAACCGTGGATTTCAGGAAGAGTCTATTCCCTTCAGGGAGTCCACCCTCCAGCTCGGCAAAACAACAGCCTCAATGTTTCTGGGAGGGGAAATGCGAACAGTGGATGATGAACGTGAAGAGCTGTCTGCAACCACGACGCTTCACGCATTGCCCAGGGTTATTTATAACGGTCGGGTCGGAATTCCGAAGATTCCGGTTCCGTGCAGTCTGGACTGGGACTCCGAATATGTTTTCTACTGGCGTGACAAGGGCATTGGAGAGCACAGGCTGGATATTCATCCCGGGCTTGTTGTGTCTATCCCGGCCGATTTTATCGAAGGCACGATTTCAACAGGGATTCGTGAGACCATGTACAGGGTTGAGTTGTTTGGAGATTCGTCGGTTCATGACTGGTCAAACGATGATACTCAGTTCAGGAGGGTGTGGGATTTTGAAATGGATGTTGCCACAACCTTTGCACGTGATTTTGCCATTAACCTCGGGTCTGTGAAACGGTTTAATCACAAATTCCGGCCCAGGATCGCTTATTCTTACATGACATCCACTGACCAGGACGATCTTCCGTACCTTGACGCCCTGGATCGAATTAAATCACAAAACCATTTAATATACGGGATTGATAATTATTTCAGGATAGGCGGTTTGCTTGGTGATAATAATTATGATCGCCGGTTCGGTTATTTTAAGATCAGCCAGGCCTACAATATTCACGAAGCCAGGAGGTCGCTTGAGGACTCCCGGGATGGCCGGCATCCTTTTTCCGATATCTTTTTTGAGTTGGAATTCTATCCCCTTGAAAGATTAAGAATAGCATACGAAACCGCGTGGAGTGTTCATGGCAAGGGCGTTACCTTTTACAATTTTAAAACACAATATTCAGGCAGGGAAAGGCGCAGTCTTTCCATAAATTATCGTTACAACAGGGTGCCCTGGGTGGACGAGCCTTATTTTTATACTGATGATTCGGCTGAATCCATGCATGAACTGAATATGGTGATTCAGGCTGCATTATCGAAACTTTTTTCAGTCAAGGGTAACATGGCTCATTCATGGTCATCTAATCATATGGTGGAGGCATCCGTACACCTGATTTATCATCCTGCGTGTTGGTCGGTGGAACTGCTGGCGGCCAAGACCCCGGATGACCACAGAATAGGGATAATATTCTCCCTGGCCGGCCTTGGCAAGGTGATGGAACTTGATTTTTGACGTTTTTAACGGCGATGCCGACGGAATATGCGCCCTGCACCAGTTGCGGTTGGCACAACCACGTTCTTCCCGGTTGATCTCCGGAGTCAAGCGTGATATCAGGCTGGTCCGGCAGGTAGTGTCTGAAATCGGGCCTGGCCGGAAGTGTGAGCAGGAAACAATAATTACTGTCCTGGATGTATCAATGGACAGCAATAAGAAAGATCTGCTTGCTCTGCTTGAGATGGATTGCAAGGTTTTTTATGTTGATCATCACTTCCCCGGGGAGATTCCGGATTCGGAATCCCTTAACGCCCATATTGATACAGACCCTGATGTGTGCACGTCATTGATCATCGACCGGCTGTTTAGAGGCCGTTACAGGCCCTGGGCCGTGGTTGCCGCATTTGGAGACAATTTACATTCCGCGGCTATGGATGCGGCTGCTGATCTTAAATTGACATCCGACCAACTGGGCCGATTAAGGGAACTGGGCGAATTGATGAATTACAATGGTTACGGTAAATCAGTGTCTGATCTTTATTTTACCCCTCAAGTCCTTTATGAGGCGGTTAAACCATATGAAGATCCCCTGGATTTCTGCAATCAGTCTGACGTGTTGGCCATCTTAAGGCAGGGCTTTGCAGATGACATGACAAAGGCAGGGAATTGCAAACCCTTTATTCACAGGGCCGGGATCAGGGCTTTCGAATTCCCGCCTGAATCATGGTCCAGGCGGGTTGCAGGAGTATTCAGCAATAAGAAGGCCAGGGAAATGAAGGAGACGGCCCATGCCCTGATAATCGACAACAGCGATGGGACATATCTTGTCAGTGTCCGGGCGCCTCTCTGCAATAAGACGGGAGCGGATGTCCTATGCAGGGCATATCCTACAGGCGGCGGCCGTGCGGCAGCCGCGGGCATCAATGCGCTTCCCGTGGAATTGCTTAACGACTTCATGAATTCATTTGAAAAGGCATTTTCGTCATGAATATCCGTTTTTTTACCACACTATCAGTTAAGGGCTTCCTGTTTACGGTTCTGTTACTCGTTTCTCCGGCTTGTGCAGAGGATAAAAAGCCGCAGGCCGCGGATCTGGTAAACGACGGCCAGGTTATCGATCTTTCAACCGACCGTTACAACGGGGTTTTTAAGGAGCTGAGGCTTACGCATTCCTTTTCCAGGGAAGAACTGGACCGGATTTTTAAGGGCGTAACTATTAAGCGCAGGGTACTGGTGCTCATGGACAAGCAGTGGGAAGCCAAGCCTTATTATCAGTATTCACCCATGTTTGTTACCAGGTCCATGGTAAAGCAGGGCCGGAAAATGTTGCGTAAGCATTCCGTCTTGTTTGACCGGGTGGAAAAAGAGTTTGGAGTGGAAAGGGAGATAGTGACCGCAATCTGGGGAATCGAGAGTAAGTTCGGACAGCACAAGGGTGCATTTGACATGTTCCGGACCTTGAATACTATGTTTGATGCGTATCCCAGGCGGAGAAATTTTTATCGTAAACAGTTGATCCATTTTCTTGTTCTATGCCGGGAGAACGGGATAGACCCGCTGGATGTGCCGGGGTCGTATGGAGGCGCCTTTGGCCAGACCCAGTTCATTCCTTCGAGTTTCAGGGAATACGCTGTGGATTTTGATAAGGACGGCAGCCGTGACGTGTGGCGCTCTATTCCGGATATTCTGGCAAGTATTGCCAATTACCTGCACAGGTTTCATTGGACATTCGGCGCGCCTGTTTACTGGGAATTGGGCAGTGAACTAAAAGACGAAAAACTGAATGCGGCCTTTCGTAAGGGCAGAAAAGGGCTTGTCCCATGGCAGGAAGTCAAAAAACTCCAGGGTGTGGACTTAAAGCCTGCGCCTGACAACAGGGATCTCACGATCGTGGGATTGGAACTGGCCGACGGGGGCATGCGTTTTGTGGCTGGATATCCAAATTTTCAGGCAATCACCAAGTGGAATAACTCCAACCGTTACGCCATGGCCGTAACCGAACTGGCAGAGAAATTTTAGGGTAGGCTTAGCCCACATTCGGAATTTGGCACACCATGGAGGCCGAAACGTGGCGCCTCCCGGAGTATCGTTGCCTGGCCCCATCGCCACGGCCCGTTACCGAGCCGCCCTGGCTGCGTAGCGAGCAACGATTTCTGTACGATGACGGACTTGCACAGGTAGGATTTGGTTTTTACAAACCGCACCGTTTAAAAAAAGACTGAGCGCAGTGCACCTGCGACTCACGCGAATAGTAAAATAATTAGATGGCTGATTGGCAATCTAATCCCGAGAAAAAGGGCATTAGGCAGCCAATCAGCCGTCTAAACCAATTTCGTTTTTACGAATGACGTAAAATAATACGGCTATTCGGCAGTCTAAACTATGTTGAGCGCAAATCAAATATCATACAATTGTAAATTGGCATGTATTTTGAGATAATAAATGAAATCAAGAATGTAGAAACGATAGCCGTCGGTGGAAATATCCGAGATATCATGCGGCTTCGAAAGAAGGATACGTGAG
>JAIWHJ010000172.1:0-4967 GCA_048629695.1 Promethearchaeota archaeon | reverse complement strand
CCACAGGTTGCTATCTGATACCTGACCAAACCATTTTGTTTGCAAAGTGTTTGCAAATAACAAAAAAAGGGCTAATCCATACGAACTAACCCTTTGAAATAACTGGTCGGGACGAGAGGATTCGAACCTCCGGCCCCCTGAACCCCATTCAGGTGCGCTACCAGACTGCGCCACGTCCCGACCTTAATTTTATTAGCTATTTGCCGGCATCAAGCCGAATATTTACGACTATTTATCAACCAATTTTTTGATTTCCCTTAGTTCCGTTTTGATATTTTTGATGAGTTCTCCTTTTGGGAATCGTAGGGGCGCTGTTTTTTCGCTTTCTTTTTCTTTTCCCTTTGAAAAAATTTTTTTTACGCCGGCTATGCTGTATCCATCATCGCGCAGGAGTTTCTTTATTTTCAGTATGTTTTCAACATCAATCCGGCGGTAGAGACGCTGTTTGGACGAAGCCCTCTGAGGACGAATGACACTGAATTCGGTTTCCCAGTATCGGAGGGCGTGCTGCTTTACTCCGGTGATTTTGCAGACCTCACCGATCTTGAAATAAAGCTTATCCGGAATCTCTTTCCTTATCGTGTCTGCCCGGTCAGTGTCCGCCATCAGGTTATTGAACGTATTCAGGGATCACGCAAGATCGGGTGTCATTCGAATTTTGGGCGAGCCCTTACTTTAAGTTGTCGTTAATTCTTTCCCTGAGATTCTTGCTGGGTTTAAAGCTGACCATGCTTCTTTTTGAAATCTCCATGGTCTCGCCTGTCCTGGGATTGCGTCCTCTCCTGGCTGACTTTTTCCGAACAGTGAATGTGCCGAACTGAACCAGTTTAATGGATTCCTCTTCAAGCAGTGTCTGCCTCATGGTCAAAAAGGCTGAATCAATGATATCACCCGCGCCTCTATAGGAAAAACCCATTTTTTCGTGTAAAATTTTTGCCAGGTCTTTTCGGGTCAGATTCGATTCTATCATAATATTATTCCTCTCGCAATTGACCCTCAAATCCGGACAGGATCAATTCAATATTTTTTTTGTGTGCCACGTTGACTATATTATCATCCAATGTATTTTCTTCCGAACGATATGTCACGGAAATACCCACACTTTTAAAATTTTTCTTAATTGTCTTTCCCCGATAGATGTCAAAAATTTCTGCCTTTTCCACCAGTTTTCCACCTGAATTCATGATGGCTTGAACCATTTCTCCACCGCCGACATGTTCCGGAACAAGTACGGCGATGTCCCATTTGACGGCTGGAAATTTTGGAAGAGGCTTAAATACCGTCTCAGCAGGACGTAACCGACAGATCTCATCAATGTTCAGCCTCAGGTAAAACACGTCCTGTTTTATACCGAACATTTTTAACATCTTACCGGTGCATTTTCCGAATTCACCTATTTTCGTGTCTTTGCTTTTCATCAAAATAAAGCTGTCAGGCTCGACGTAGGATAGAGTGTCAGAGCTTCTTTCCAGGGAAACTTCAGGCAGGTGCAGTTCATCTAAAAGCATCTCTGCAACACCCTTTACATCCAAAATATCCGTGACTTCATCGCCGTAATGGAGAACGGAAGAACCAGGCAGCCTTCGCCCTGAGAGCAATGCGGTCAAGCGAAGCGGTTCATCCGGCAGTTCCCGGCCCTGGTGCGGATAAAACACCTTTCCGATTTCAAACAGGCGGACTTCGCGATTTTGGCGGTTTATGTTCCGACAAAGGTTTTCCAAAAGGCCGGGCAACAATGTTGTCCTCATAATGCTCTGATCTTCAGCCAGGGGATTAAAAAAACGAACCACGTTCCGTGCCGGATCATCACTGGACAGTCCAAGCATGTCAAAATGCTGATCCGAGGTAAAACTGTAGTTGATTGCCTCATGAAAACCAAGCGAAGTCATGACAGAGGAAAGCCGTTTACGTAAGACCCGGTCTATATCTATTTCCGGGAAACTCATAGGCACACTCGGAAACGTGGTGGGGAATTCGTTAAATCCCTTGATCCTGGCTACCTCTTCAATCAGATCCACCTCACGTTCAAGGTCAACCCTGAAACCGGGTGGTGTGACTGAGAGTATTCCCTGATCTAAAATTTTAACATTAATTTCAATCCCGGTTAAAAAATCCTTGATTTGGTCTGCCGTGAATTCCATTCCCAGGAGATCATTCACACGTTGTACGCGAAGCGTGATTTCATGTCTTGGTTTTACTCCTTCGCATAAGTCAACTCCGCCTTTCACAACCTTGGCGCCCATGATATCGATCATCAGCCGGGCCACTCTCTCTAACGCCCTTGCCGCACCCTCGGGATCAACGCCGCGCTCGAAACGATAGGATGATTCAGTGCCTATATTGAGATTACGTGCCGTCCGACGAATGGTTATCGGATTAAAACACGCGCTTTCAAGAAGAATCTCCGTAGTCTCATCAGAGATTTCCGAATTTTCACCCCCCATTATACCGGCCACTGCAACCGGTTTTTCATTGTCACAGATCAAAAGCATGGTTGAATCAAGATCACGTTTAACGCCATCCAGTGTCGTCATTTTTTCATCAGGATGGGCCCTGCGCACAACAATTTTATTTTGGGCCAGTTTCTTGAAATCAAATGCATGCAGGGGCTGACCATATTCCAGCATAACAAAATTCGTGATATCAACCACGTTGTTGATCGGGCGTTGTCCTACGGCAAGCAGTCTTTTTTGCAGCCACCAGGGTGACGGGCCTATTTTTACATCGGTTATCAATCGCGCTGCATAACGCGGACAGTCATCAAAAGACTCCACTTCAATTGAAAAAGGTATATTTTCTCCGGTCAACTCCGGAATCTCATCCTGAATCGGATAGGTCAGTTTCTTTCCTGTAAAACCGGCTGTCTCCCGTGCAATTCCAATGACACTGGCACAGTCCGGACGATTCGGAGTGAGGTCTATCTCAATTAACGTGTCTTTTAAGGAAAGAGCATCCACAAGATCCATGCCGCATTCAAAATTGTCTGCAAGTTCCATGATTCCGGAATGGTTCTCGCTGATGCCCAGGTCTTTTTCCGAACAAAGCATGCCGTATGATTTCTCGCCGCGAATCTTGGCCTTTTTGACCTTTATGCCGCCGGGGAGAATGGCGCCGGGCAGGGCAATGGCCGTATGCATCCCCGCCTTTACATTTGGAGCGCCGCAGACCACACTGAACGTCTCATTGCCGACCATGACGTCGCAGACCGTAAGCCTGTCGGCGTTGGAGTGGGGCTTAACCTCCAGCACATCGGCAATTTTTACATTATCAAGCAAACCATGAAGTTCCCGGACTTCCTCAACCTCAAGGCCAAGCATAGTGAGCCGGCGGGCCAGTTCGACAGTGGTAATGTCTAAGTCTACGTATTGTTTCAGCCAGTCAACAGTAAATTTCATCTGTTTTATAACTACTCAGGTTGTCAGGTTCAATAACCCTTAAATTTATTAGAACTGTGAGAGAAAACGCAGATCATTTTCATAGAAAAGTCGAATATCGTTGATTCCGTATTTAAGCATCGCGATTCGCTCAACTCCAAGCCCGAACGCAAATCCGGTATATTCCTCCGGATCATATTCCACCATTTTAAACACCTCGGGGTCGATCATTCCGGCGCCAAGGATCTCAAGCCAACCGGTCTGCTTGCATACGCGGCAGCCCTTTCCTTTGCATATCACGCAGCCGATGTCTACTTCGGCGCTTGGTTCCGTGAACGGAAAAAAACTGGGCCTGAAACGGATCTGCGTATCTTTGTCAAACATCTTGGAAATAAAAACAGAGAGTACGCCTTTGAGGTCCGCGAAAGAGACCTTTTTGTCTACAAGAAAACCCTCGACCTGGTGAAACATAGGGGTATGCGTAATGTCGGAGTCGCGTCTGTAGACCTTGCCGGGCACAATCATCCGAAGGGGCGGGCGTTTTTTCTTCATTGCCCGGATCTGCATGGGAGAGGTATGTGTCCTTAAAAGCACGCTGCCGCTGATGTAAAAAGTGTCGTGCATATCCCGGGCGGGGTGATGTTTCGGGATATTCAAGGCCTCGAAGTTGTAGAAATCGGTTTCCACGTCAGGACCTTCGGTAACCGCGAATCCCAGCCCTTCAAAGATCCCGCACACTTGTTCCATGATCTGGGTTACAGGATGCAGATTTCCAAAGGGCGCTGCCCGGCCTGGAAGTGTGAGATCGGTTTGTGGTACAGCGGCTGATCCCTTTCCGTTGTCCGACTCTGTCAGCTCGTATTTCTTTTTATCAAATGCGTCCCGGACTTCCTTTCCGGCATCATTGGCAAGCTTTCCGAGACGCGGCCGATCTTCAGGCGCAACTTGACCCAGTTTCCGCATCAGGAGAGTAAATTCTCCCTTGCGGCCTAGATATCGGACCCGGAATAATTCCAGGGCATCGGGCTGTTCAATGGAATCCAGGCTTTTGAGAGCCGAGGATTTCAGGCGTACTAGTTCATCTTCCATTATAAATGAGCGCTAGGAAATGTTATCAGACGCAAGTTTTGCAACCTGGGTAAAGGCGCTGGGGTCAAGGATGGCCATATTTGCCAGGACCTTTCGATCCAGCTCCACTCCGGCCTTTTTCAACCCTCCCATGAATTTGCTGTAGGAAATTCCATTCAGTTTGGCTGCAGCGCCGATGCGTACAATCCACAACCTGCGAAAGTCCCGTTTCCGGGTCCTGCGATCCCTGTATGCATAACAGAGCGCTCTGTCTACCGCCTCGGTGGCAGTCTTAAAAAGACGATGCCGACCTCCACGAAATCCTTTGGCCATTTTTAAAATCTTTTTTCTTCTGCGACGCGCTTTAAATCCGCGTGTAACTCTAGGCATTTGCTTCTCCTTATATAAACCCGGTGTAAATATTCGGCAGCACTCCACAGGAAGTGCCCTTGGGGTGCGCTGCCAAACATTTACAATTTGGTGGTTCCAGCTATTTTCCGGCATCATGCCGAATATTTACAACCC
>JAIWHJ010000171.1:0-4968 GCA_048629695.1 Promethearchaeota archaeon | reverse complement strand
AGAGTTCCCCGGTCTTTCTGCTTTTGGCGAGGTGCAGCTCAATGAATGTCCTGTACCTGCCTTTGATATTGATAAATGGGCTGATCGGCTTTACGACAGCGGCGCCCCGGGTCCAGCGGCTGCCTAAACCGCCGGCGAAAGTAATGACAGCAGTTTCGTTTCTCTTGAGAGAATCCATTCCCTTTGCGAAATGGTCCGGGTCATGGACTTCATCTTCAAAGTGGCCGATCTCTTTATATTCGATATCTTCTATACGTGTAGTATCAGGCAGACTGTTTTCTGAAAGCCCGATCATGGACCTTAATGAGGGCATGACCGGTCAAAGTGGTGACAAACATCAGGATATGTTGAATTCGTCCGGCAGAACAATCCTGTCCCGGCCGGAATCTCCGGTCGTTAATATTGAAACACCCGGCCCTGAGATGACGGCGGCGCAAACAAGGTCACAGGTCATGGCCGACAGAATGCCGCCACAGATGCAGCAGCAGGCCTTTGACCAGATATCTCAAGGCGTTTTAAAAGGGATTAATAACAATAATCACCACCTGGTCTTGAAACTCAATCCCCCGGAATTGGGCGAGGTAAAGGTTGACCTGCTTATTCGGAATGATCATGTGTCTCTCTCCTTTAATATGGAGAACTCCAAGGTCAAGCAGCTTCTTGAAAGCAGCCTGGATCAGTTCCAGGAAAACTTGGAGCAGAAAGGATTTGTGCTGGACGAATGTATGATTTCGGCAGGACGCAATGAAGAGAATGAGGATGCCTGGCAGCGTTTCGAGTCTGCCTGGAAAAGCCGGGCGGAAATACGGGTTGAGAGCCTTGAAGATCTGACTGACAATGTTCTCTATCACACGGCAGACAACTATGATGTCGGAGAGGGTGGAATCAGCCTGTTTGTTTAAAGGTTCAGGGGTTCAGAGGTTCAAGGGTTCAAGGTTCAGGCAAAGTTTGTTTTTTTATATAATAATAACTCGACCACTCAACCATATTTAAGAAATAACGGGGCGGGAAAATGGATACAACAATAAGCGCTATTCCAACAGTAACAAATGAGATGAAAACTGTTGGTAAAAAAACCCTGGATAAAAATGATTTTATGAAGCTTTTCATCACTCAGCTTCAGTATCAGGACCCAATGGAACCAATGGACAGTTATCAAATGGGTTCCCAACTGGCACAGTTCAGCACCATGGAAGCCACCATGCAGATGAGCGAAAACATGGAGGAGCTGCTGGCCTACCAGACCTCACAGAATAACCTCCAGCTTCTCACCCTGCTGGGCAACGAGGCCAAGGCATCAGGCAACATGCTGGCAGTGTCGGACGGTTCTGTGACCGCCACGGAATTCACGCTGGCGGAAATGGCTGATTCCTGTGTTGTGGAAATTTGCGATGAAAGCGGATCCATTGTCCGTACCCTGGATCTGAAAGCTGTGCCGGCAGGACCATATGAACTTGCCTGGGACGGCAATGATTCCAGAGAGGAGCAGGTCCCGGACGGCCCATACAGATATTCAGTCAGGGCATACAGCGGCCTGGGGCAGTTGATTGAAGTGGATCAGACGACAACCGGCCGCGTAACCGGGGTCGAATTCTCAAGCGGTCAGGCCATGCTGACCCTTGACAATTACATCACCATCGATGTTGGAGATGTACTCAGCGTCGGCGATATATAGTTCAGGGGTTAGTGGGTAGAGGTTCAAGGGGTTAATGAAATCCCATTTTTGGGTCAATTTTATTAATAAGTTAGTACCTTTAAAGAATTCCAGTTTATCTGGGTTAGAGACGATAAGTCTGCAATAATGGTTCGTAGTTTTTAGCTGTTCAGCTTAACAGCTCAACAGCTAAATAGCTCGCCCGAAGGGCGCTAATTTACGTGGAGGCAAATTATGGCTATTTCCAGTTCATTATATTCAAGCATCAGCGGATTAAACACCATGGGCGAAGCTATGTCTGTTCTGGGGGACAACGTTGCCAATGTCAATACCATCTCATTTAAATCCAGCCGGTCCACATTCCAGGACGTGCTGTCACAGTCCGTGTCCACGGCCTCGGGCGCGGCCCAGGTCGGCCGTGGTGTGACGTTAAGCACGGTGGACGGTCTCTTTGCCCAGGGATCGTTTGAGAGTTCCTCTACGCCGACCGACATGGCAATAGGGGGAGACGGTTTTTTCATGCTCAGGGATACGGACAGCGCTGAAGCGGATATGTATTCCAGGGCCGGAGAATTCCGTTTCGACCAGGAGGGAAACCTGATAAATCCTTCAGCATATTTTGTACAGGGGTGGTCCATTGACAAGGACACCGGCGACCGTGAGGGGACAATCGGAGACATCAACATCGGAAAGACAACACCGCCCATTGAGACCGATGATATTCAGATCATCTTTAATCTCGATTCACGGGAGCAGAATGAAACAACCGAGGTCAGGCTGTTTGATTCGTGGAACGGTACAAATGCAGCCGCCGTATCCCCCTCTGATTCGATAGCTGCAACAGCATATGAATATACGTCTTCTGTAAAGGTATACGATTCCCAGGGTGCAAGCCACGACATTACGACCTACTTTGATCGCACCACGAACGATAATGAATGGGAATTTCTTGTAGCCTGTGAACCGGCTGAGGACATGCGCAATCTGACCACGGTCGAACAGAGCATCTACGCACCTGATGAAACTTATAACTATGAGCATCACAAAGGCGCCGGCGCTTTGATGTACGGAATAGTCAACTACAATACGTCCGGTGAGATAACCAGGATCAACTGCTGGGATGTCCCGCCCGACGGCAAGGTGGATCCGGCCTTAAACGACAACCGCAAGGTTTTAGATACAGGCACCAGCTACTACTCGTTTGAATGCAATTTTACAGGCGCGCCCACAGACCAGGCAATTAACTTTAACATCGGCGCCGAGTACAGCGGTCAGACCATAAACCAGACACAGATCATTGTAAGCGACGGAGGGGCCTATTCCGATCCGGCAGGTAGCAGTTACATTACCGAGGAGACCCTTTGGAACAGCGTCTACGATTCCGGCGGAAATGTCATGAAACAGGGGGACGTCTTCATTTTTTCGGGATACTCCCATGATGGAACCGTTGCTCCGAGATTGGTCTATGAAATTGACGATGACACTAAAAAGGTCTCGGATCTTTTGTCAAGCCTTGAAACTACATTCGGCTGTTCTGCCGACATTGATGCGTACGGCCGGCTTAAATTGACGGACAGTTCAGGCGGAGACAGCGGAATGGCCGTCACATACTTTAACACTGTATCTGCTGACGACGCAACGCCGTTCGGGGGCACAACAACGGTGAGTGGCAACTTGTTCCGCACATCGGGCGCTGCCTACAATCAGACTGGTCCGGTACTGAATACAAGCACGACCGTAGAACTGGATGATCTTGAGGATAACACCGCCCCAGTCCCAGTTGCTATTGAACCAGGCGATTCATTTAATTTTACCGGCACTGCCGTAGACGGTGTGACCGCTGTTAATGTAAACCTTACAGTGGTGGCTAATACCACTACTGTCCAGGATCTTCTGAACTTTATCGAAACCTCCTTTGGTATCCCGGCCGGAACCGTGACCGCGAGCCTGGATTCTGGTGGCAGAATACGCATCATTGACGAGACAGCCGGTGGCGTCATGGCTGTAAACGCAGGGTTTACCGATGCAAACGGAGGCGGATGCTCGCCCTTTGGCCTGGTGGCCGCTCCAGCCGGCCTGACCGTCATGGACTCCATGGGGGGGCAGATCAATATCACCACATCCAAGCGAATGGTTTATTCCGGGGGACGGGGTTTAAGCACTGACACCGGCCTTGTGCCGGTCATCACGGCAAATACTCAGTGGAGTAGTGTTTATAACAATTCCGGCGATCAGGTGAGCAACAATGACACATTCACAATTTCCGGAAGCAAGGGTGACGGCACCCCTGTAACGACGGATAATACCTATACAGTAGATACAACAAATACTGTTCAGGATTTTTTAGACTGGATGGAGAATTTGTTTGATTGCGAGGCTGAAATCGACAACAACGGGCGCCTGGCATTGACCGACAGGGTAGCCGACACGGTCTCACTCCCCCGTTCGCTGGACATCACAGGCGCAACCTATACTTATGTCGGAGCCACCGACCACCATGCCCTATGGGGCTCTGGAGGTTGGGACTATATCCCGGCCGATATCAGCGGGGAGGATGGAAGCAGAGCGGGAGACGTGATAAGCGCAACCTTTGAGAACGAGGCACTGGCATCCACACAGTACGCAAACAGTTCCACGACCATTTATCAGGATCAGGACGGATATGCCTCCGGGTTCCTGCAATCGGTTTCCGTGGACACGGAAGGTGTGATAACAGGCCACTATTCAAACGGCCAGGTACTTAAAAAGGCCCAGGTTGCCCTGGCAACGTTTAACAGCCTTCACGGGTTATACAAGAAAGGCGGAAACATTTTTGAAGAGACAACCGAGTCAGGCGCCCCGATCACAGGCGCGCCGCAGACAAACGGCCTTGGCTCCATTGCGCCGAACGCCCTTGAGATGTCAAACGTTGACCTTGGCAACGAGTTCGTGAAGCTGATTACAGTACAGAGGGGTTTTCAGGCCAACTCTAAAATCATAACAACCACTGACGAGATGTTAGCCGACCTGATCAACATCAAGAGGTAACAGGTGTTTTGCGCCTTCACATGGACAACTTGTTGTATATTTAAAAAGTATTTGTCAAATCGTAAATATTCGGCAGCACTCCATCTGTCCACGATCAGGCCTTCCAGCATACTTATGTATCGCTGAAAGACCTGATCGCGAACACCTGGAGCACTGTCAAACATTTACAGACCGAGGTTTTTTGTAATATTTCCACACAAGCCGAATATTTACAATGCTTTTGTAAAACTCATTGAAATGGTTAAGCTTTATGCCTTTATCCACCTTCAATCTTCACCGCAGGTGTA
>JAIWHJ010000170.1:0-4979 GCA_048629695.1 Promethearchaeota archaeon | reverse complement strand
GAGACATTAGGTGGCGAAGCCATCCGGACGCCTCTTTTTGCGGACTACGTGGAGTTAGCGGGCAGACGGCGCTACCGCACACTGTGGAAGCTTGAGCAACGTTCCAAAGCGCTCAGAGAATTTGTGTTGACCCGATTTCTTCTCCGAGACATCCACAAGATCAGGCAAGCTTTTGCTCCGCATATTCCCGATCAGATCGAACCGAACCTGGTGGACAGTCTCAAAGACTGTAGTCATTATATGAACCATCGACTTGATCCCGTGATGCTTCTGGAATTCTATCAGGCCTTTTGGAACATGAATCGTGGAGACATTGCCGGAATTGTCAATGTTCATCCATTTGGGTGCAGCATCAGCACGGCAGTGGAGCCAATGCTGCATGAAGTGTATGGAAAGCAGGTACCTGTGCTTTCACTTTCCTTTGACGGCCAGGCTAATGTGCACATGAATAATCGTCTGGCTGCATTTATGGAATGTGTTCATGACCGATCATGACCGCCACAAAAAAACGGGCGACCCAGTTGAGGTTAATCGCCCGTCTAATTGGTAACCGAATATTATGTCTGCCTGGCAATGTAACCCTCAATGAGGTCAGCGCCGATTTTTTCTCCCTGGTAGTTTTTTAAGATAGCCTGCATCTGCCGGGCGTTTTCAGCGAAAGAAGGATTTTTCAGCACTGCATCAATTACATCCAAAAGAACTTTAGGATTTCTGTAGAATTTCTTCCAGACCAATGACTTGCCAACCCCTAATGCCTCAACTCGCCGCATATTATAGCCTTGTTCAACGTGCGTTGGTATGCCGATGACAGGTTTACCGTGGTACAGAGCCTGATAAATGGTGCCGTTTCCTCCATGGCAAATGACGAGATCGCATTCGTCTACCACCAAATCACCATCAACAAACGGCTCAACATAAATCTTCCCATCCAGGGTTTCCATCTCACCAACCTGTGCTCCTGTTGTAATTATGGCAACCAGCTCGGATTCTTTAATAAGTTTATGCACCTTGTGAAAAAAAACACCAATGCCTGTGGTTCCCATTGTTACGTACACCAAAGGATTGCCATTCCTTTTCGGGGGCCACCAGGAAGGTGGCGGAATGTTGCTTTTCAATGTAAGAGGGCCTATGTAATGGTAGTTCTCGGGTAGGTTCCTTGTTGGAAAGTACTCAGGGATATCTGCGAGAAGGGTAATATCCTTTCCGGTGAGACAATTAGTTGCAGTGACTTTTTTCTTGAGGTTGTATTTTTTACTCAGTTTTTTAAAGGTTTTCATAACATTGTCAAGGACAAACATCTCAAGCCTGAGATTTAGCAAGTCTATCAGCTTCATTAGCCCTGTATCTCTCCCTATGAGCGTGTCAGGTATCCATTCAAAGAGGGGAATGTGGGGAAGCGTCCTGTACTCAGTAGATGAAACGTTTACTATTGCTGCATGTTTGAGTCCTGCGATGTGCGTTGATATGGGAGCTGTGAATCTCCCATCGGTAAGTACAATATCGGGTTTTACTTTGTCGTATAAAGAAAGGTCCGCCTTAATCATTCGCTTAATCTCTTTATCGCTCACAAACTTGAGTTTCCCTTTACGAATGTTGTCAAAAAGCACATCAGGATCAGGCTCATAAAGTGGAAGGACGTCGAAACCCTCCTGCCGGATATAGGTTATTTTGGGGCTCTCACCGGCAAAAAGCACCTCATACCCCCTCTCTCTGAGTTCCTTTGCTACAAGAAGTGGACGGCTTATGTGTGAAATAGCATGGGTGTAAGGAATACAGAGAATAGTTATTTTACTCTCATGCTTTTTTATCAAACTTCTTTGATTTTTTTTTAACAAGCTACTTACCAATGAATTATATCATCAATTACACGTCTAAGAACATGTCCGTTCGCTCGTTCCCCGGCAAATGACGTGGTAATAGGCACCCGGATATTGGATTCTTAGTGGTTTGCCCATGCTTGTGGCCATATCCGCGCTTGAATATTAACAAAAAGGGTCATTTATCAAGAGATAAAATTTTGATCCCCCCGAATCTCCTTTGCCCCAAACCTTCCCATTGAATCGAAGATCTCTGAAAAAATTTTAGTTTGACACGGCTTCTGCCACCATGATATTCGGAAATCCATGTTAGGTTAATTGGGTTGCCAATTTGTTTACGCCCGGCGACTAAAAAGCAATTTCTTATCACTTTAGAGCGCCATGGACAACTTCCTCCGCTATCGCGGTTTTCTGTTGCGTACTTAACGAGTGACCGAGAAAGAGCTTATCTGTAATCAAGAGAAAAAATGAAAAAAATGGTCGACATTGTCAAAAAAACTGCTCAAAACCGCGTCTCTGAGAACAAAGACAACCCTAAGACGAAGAGCAGTATCACTAAGCCTGGCAAGGCACGCCGCCGGACGAAAGGCTGGGAATACATGCTGGCCGATGCCGTTTTCGGCCTTTACGAGGCTTCCCTGTATATCTTGACTCTGGCTGCACCGGTATACATGTTCCTCATGGCCCGCGATAAACATGCGATCTTTCTGATTCTCAGCATCATGCTCGGCCGCATGCTCGCCGGATTCATCTTCGTCACGCTGCTGATACTCACCAAACGACTACTGATCGGCGAAGTGAAACCGGGAAGATACTTCTTGACCAGCAGGAAAGCATTGAAATGGATTTTCGCAGATCAGCTTTCCAAGATCCTTGCCCGCAGTCCTTTTGGTGAGATGGTCAATGAGGGTTCTCTTTCCCGGCAATACTACTATCGTGGCATGGGAGCCAAGATCGACAGCACGTTCTTCACTGGCCGCGGGGTCAATATCCCGGAACCATACCTGTTGGAAGCCGGAAACAACGTGATCCTCGGCAACGGTGCGGCGATTTCCGGCCACAAGGTCGAACGTAATGTCGTAACGCTTGCCCGCGTGGAGATCGGCAACGACGTCTTGATCGGCGCGCGAGCGATTGTTTTTCCAGGCGTCAAAATCGGCGATGGTGCGGCCGTCGGCGCAAATTCGGTTGTGACTCGCGGCACTGTGATCAAAGACGGTGAAACGTGGGCCGGAAACCCTGCTAAACGCTCCGATCTGTTTGAAGGAGTGAAAAAGGAAAATCCCGGGCCCGCGCGGGAAAGCCAGTAACGCAAGGTGACCTATGAATCTCACCGACATCTTTTATGAAAAAGCCGAAAAGCAGCCCGACCATCCGGCAATCGTTGATACCGCTTCAGGAAAAACCTGGTCGTATCGGAAACTGCGGCATGTGATTGAACAAACCGCTGACACAATGCGTTCTGCCGGCATTCGCCCCGGACAAACCATCGGCCTGCACATTTCCAGCGGATGCGACTACATCGTCCTTACTTACGCACTTTGGCGCTGCGGAGCATGTGTCGTACCCATCGCTTTCGAACTCACACCCGACGAAAAGAAGCGCATCTGCCGCGAAATCCGCATTGAAGCGGTCATCTCGCCGGACAAGAGGCTGTCCGTATTGGGCTCACTTTTGAAGGGAAAAACTGTTTCCTTGTTCAATGCCATTGTCCTCTCGCCGATCAAACATTTTCGTCGCCATCCAGCCGGGTTTGCCGATATTAACGCCGCCTTTCTGCGTTTCACCTCCGGCACCACCGGCAACTGCAAAGGTGTCATCCTCTCACACGAAACAATCCGCGATCGCATCCACGCCGCGAACGAAATCCTGAAGATTTGCTCGAAAGACCGCATCGTCTGGTTGCTTTCGATGTCCTATCACTTTGCCGTATCGATCGTTTCGTATCTGAGTTTTGGCGCAACAATTCTGCTTTGTAAGAATTACTTTGGGGCCGGGATTCTGGAAACGGCCGCTAAATTCGACGGAACCGTGATCTACGGTTCACCCGTGCATTACGAACTCATGGCCCACGCCGCCGACAAAACTTACTCTTCACTGCCGAATCTCCGCTTGGCGGTTTCGACGACGACGGCATTACGGAAAGAAGTCGCTGATGCCTTCTATCACCGTTTCGGGCAACCGTTGGTGCAGGCTTACGGCATCATCGAGATCGGCCTGCCGTGCATCAACGTGAATCGGCCGGGCGAGAAAAAAACGGGTGTCGGCCCGGTGCTCCCGGCCTATAAGATTCTCCTTGTCGACGTCGGCGAGGGCGAGGAAAAGAAGGCGATTAAGTTCCGCGGCAAGGGATTGATCGATGCCTATTACGAACCGTTTCAAACCCGTAGCGAGATCATGCCGGATGGGTGGTTCAATACGGGCGACCTGGGGATGCTCGACAAAGACAAATGTCTGCATATTTTGGGTCGAGCGAAAGAGATGATCAGTATCGGCGGGATGAAATTCTTTCCGCAGGAGGTAGAAGATGTTTTGGAATCCCATCCGACGATCGCGGAAGCATGTGTTTTTTCCCGTAAAGAAAAACGCATGGGTGAATCGGCTCATGCGCGAGTGGTATTGACACAAGGCGTGGTTGCGCCGCCGAGCGGCAAGGAGCTTAAGAACTTCTGTGCAAAACGGCTGGCGGCGTACAAGATTCCCGAAACGATCGAAGTGGTGGAAGCATTAACGCGAACGGCCAGCGGAAAGAAGATCCGCCGCGAAGTGACTACAACGAAATAGAACTATGCGGAACGTCTGACCTAAAACCATAAGGGAGGATTGATGATGAATCTCGAAGAACACTTGCGGAACTATATCCTGGAAGAGTGCCTGCCGGGAGAGGATCCGGACATGCTGGCCGACGACGACGATCTGATCGAAACTGGCGTGCTGGATTCGCTGGCCGTTATGAAGTTGGTTGCTCATCTGGAAAAGACCTTCCAAATCAAAGTTCCCACCGAAGAGATCAACCAGGAGAATTTTGGCTCGATTCAGCAATTGGCTCAGTTTGCGGATGGGAAACTCAGTTCCCGTCCGCAATCTTAGAGCCTGTATGAAAACTGATGAATTGGCCGGTTCCCCAATGTTCTATCTTTGAAAAAATTTGACATCTCCCTA